>JBBRJI010000521.1:0-4864 GCA_038219625.1 Pirellulales bacterium
GGCAGATTGGAGGAGGGGCCTCAACGTGCGCTTAGCAACCGGGGTCCAATAGTTTAGTTACAGCGCCGGGGTCTGGCCATGGGCTTTTAAGAAAACCACACATACGTGATTCGATTCTACACCGTCGATACTATGCCTTCGCATGAACGCGATTTTGTTCCCATCAGGTGAGAAGACACAGGCTTCGGAGCGTGGCCGGGTCTCGTCCGATGCTCTGGCGGTAATGCGTTGGCAATCACCGGTTGCGGCGTCGGTAAGGAAAACACTGTTGTCCATGACGTGCGCGATGTTTCTTCCATCTGGACTCCAGGTGAACGCCGAAGCAATATCCCACCCGTTGTGCGAAAGTTGCGACACCGAACCACCTGCAGGCGCGACCGTCCAAAGTTGAACAATGCCTTTGTCATCCTTCATCAGAAAGGCGATTCGCGAACCATCCGGCGAGCTGCGGAACCAGTGCCGCTGGCCCTGAATGCCAGGAAAACGGCGGTCCGAAGTAAAGGTAAGTCTCCGTTGTTTTACACCCTTCGGTGGACTGGGACGGTCAGCGATCGTGCCAGACAACGGACCATCATCGGGCTGCCTTAAGTCCTCCGGCAGATCCAGGATGAAAACCTCGCAGATGCTCTCGCCGTTGTTCATAACTACTGTTCCCTGGAAGGCCAAGGCGCGCGATTGACGTTCGCCGTTGGTCTGCACGTAACCGCCGGTGCCCACCCATGCTTCCTCACAAGCACGTTTAATCTCGTCCGATCCAGGTCGGGGATCAGCGGTCGTGCGAGAAACGAGGACCGTAAAAAAGTCGCTGGAATGATTGCGGATGTTTTTCGCAGGCACTTGCACTTGATGGCCAGGCACACTCACGCCGATATCGCGGAGCTCGCTTTCCAACAGCGCATCGTTATAGGTAAAGCTGACCCAGTCGCCATTCGCATCCCAGACATGAACGTGGGAACCGCCTCGCAACGCACCAGGCGTGAAGGGCGGGGTCAAGTCTCGCGCGTCGAGATTCACGGCGAACACTGGCTTTGTCCAGTCAACAATCACCCCCCGCCGGTGGCTGAAGCTGTATTGCCAATCGGGCGTCGGATTCTCCGGGCCGAGAATGAAGACTACCTTCCAATCTCGCGGATGCCAAGTGGCCACGCCACAGTGGGCGCCTTGCGATGACTCGTAAAGTCTGCGGCATTCGCCGGTATAGACATTGATCGCTTCGATCGTGCTACCGTCAAATAACGAACCCGCTTCACCGAAACGGGTGTCATAGACGATCCAATTGCTGTCCGGAGACCAGACGCCGGTGTTGGTCAGGTTGTGCCCCTGGGGGCGGGAAGTTATCTGACGATCCATAACCGTCGCTTGTGTTCGAGTCGAAGTCTGTTTCTCGGCAACGATGTACTCGTCCAGAAACTGCAAGGTCACTTAGACCCAACCGGAAACCGCAAGACAAGTCATTGTCACTTAGGCCTTAAGGCTCTCCACTACTCCCGACGCAGGCTGAAGGTGGTATAGTGAAGTCCGTCTTCTTCCTCGACCACGAACGCACCGGATGGTGCGAGGTACTTTGCAATGACCTCAAACGGTGGCAGATTTCTGCCTTTCAGAGCCGTTACCAAAGCGGTGAAGAGGGGATTGTTCGCAGAGACCGACTCCAAGCGATTGATGTTTTCAGGGTCGTTCGCCAAATCGTAGAACAGCCGCAGGGATTCCTCAGGACGTTGGTACGACATGATGGACGTTTCCTTGTCCTTGAGCTGGGCCTTGATTCGGTCCCTTACCAGTTTGAACTCAATCGAATCACTCAAAAGATCGTCACCGCTGGAAAGGGTTCGGATGGCCTGTTCGATCGATTCGATCGAGTCGCTTGCCAACAGTTCCTTGCCAACGACTCCAAACGAAGGCTGTTGGACGCGGATATTTGGGTTGTCGTTCTTGAGATCCAGGTAATAGATCGTTGAATCTCCGATGGTTTTGGACGTCCAACGCTCCTCGCTCGACTTTAGTTTATTAAATAGTTTCGGCAAAACGTCGGCTTTGAACCGTTGTGTGTCTTTGATATGGATGCCGACTAGGTTGCTTTGGCTGTTGATACGTTTGGATGGCAATATCACTTGGGCCAAAGAAACTCGATCGTTCAACAAGTCCAGAAAATCCTTTCGAAGATCGATCCCGATTTGGCTGCTTCCACGTGCGATCACATTGTTTTCAAACATGTTCTCGCCACCAAAAGTATCTACGATTTCCGCGATGGCCTTGAGCGTTTTGGCAAAGTCCCAATTCATCGTACCGTAGCTGGCAACTTTATCGTTTACCCAACCTTCCGGTTCGGTCGAACCGCTCTTTGGACGCACAGCTCGCAACACGCCGCGTCGATTGGTGTCCAACAAAAGATGTGCGTGCAGGATGGAGTCGAAATCGTTAGGAGCCAAAATGGCGCTGCCGCCAAGGCCTTTGATGCCGTCGATGCCCAACGTTTTTAGAGTCGCCAGGATAAAGAGACTGGCCGAATTCGACTTGGCAACCTCCCGATAGAGCGCTAGAGGGTTTGCATAGAACGACGCTTGCGGTCGTTCACCGGCAGTCCCGACGCAACGGCTCATGATGGTCGTGAAATCCCGGTTGTCGGCCAGCGATTTGTGATCGATGCCGCTTCCCTGCCAAATCTGAGCCAGTGTTTCGGCGTACTCAGCATTATTGCAAACTACGAGTACACCAGAGTTGAGAAAGAACCCTAATTGTTGATCCTCTCGCGTGCCATTTCGGATTTGATTGACCGTGATCTTGCCAACTTCTTTGGTGCTCTTGGTTCCACCGCTCGATGAGATCCGGCTTTCCAGCCGTCCGATCATGAGTTCGACGGCCGGCAACTCGTCGCCCGCTTCGAGTAGAGCACAAATAACTGGGGTTGTTTTGGTTGGTACGAGGGCAATAGCCAGCTCGCCATTGGGGATCGACAGCAACTCATCCAAGTTCACTCCTACGACATCCTGCATCCCTTGTACAAGGTTTGCGAAGGTGGAGTAAAAGGATCCGAGGATCGGCTTGAGTTGTGGATCCTCAGCCAGTCTCCCACCCAACGATTGCGCAAGCTTTGCCTTAAGTTCCCGGGTGTCATCCACTCTCGCATAGAGCAACGTCTTCTGCGAAAACAACTTGGGAGCCGTAGGGCGCTGAGCCCAGGCCAAGCTAGGGGACAATGAGGATAGAAAAAGCAGAGCTGTAAAAACTAGTTTTTTGTTCATGATCCGGTGAATTCGAAGTGCGTGTCGGTTTATTGGTTATTTTGAAATTATATTTCGGAAATTCAAGGCGTGGACTTTTTTAGCTCCAATCTTGAGCCGCGTCCCTGCCTAATTCGACGAGGGAAATGTATTGGTCGTCGCAAAACCGATCCGTCATGCCTGCCAGATACACGGCTACCGTATGCTCAATTCCCCACTCCAACGCCCACTTTTGAAAGCGATCTGGGAGTCGCTGCGGATAGGATTTTAGCAAACGATAAAGCTGATTCAAGCGAGTGGCCGCCTGCAACCGCACTTCCACCAGCTTGGGATGCCGATAGACATGTTCAAAAAGAAATGCTTCTAACTCTTCTTTGTCGGATTGCATTTCCGGCGACATTTGCAATTGAACGCCAACTTCTTGAACTCCTTTGCAATCGAGCTGCCCAAGATCGGACAGTAAACCCATCGCATACTGTAGGAAATTGTCCATTTGGATGTCGATGAGCGTATGCACCAACATCTGTCGACGGTTGTTCGAGCTGCTTTGATCCAGAGGCGCAAATTGTCGAGTTCGCTGCACTAACCCCAGTCCGGAGAGTTGTTGCCAATTGAGCAATCCCAGTTTCAAAGCGTCATCGAGGTCATGGGCGTCGTACGCTATGCTGTCGGCTGCGTCGACGACTTGAATCTCTAACATGGGCACAGTGCCAGAATCTTTGTGTGACCGAAACTGCTGGCCAGAGAGGACTTCTAACGTCAAGTTTAGGCCTGGATAGGATGTGTAACGTTGCTCAATGCGAGTAGCCAGCTCGATTGCAAAGACGTTGTGCGAAAATCCACCAAAGTCCTGAACGCAGGATTGCAATGCATCCTCGCCGCAATGACCGAACGGCGGATGACCGATATCGTGCAACAAAGCCATGGCTTCGATCAGGTCCTCATTGAGTCTTAGAGTCCGTCCAATCGTCCGCGCCAAGGAAGCCACCTCGTTGGTATGCGTCAGACGAGTTCGGTGGTAATCCCCCATATCGCCCGTAAAAACCTGCATTTTTCCGCTCAATCGACGAAACGCGGAACTGTGCAAAATGCGATCGCGATCGCGTTGGAATGGGCTGCGATAGTTATGCTGTGGTTCGGAATGCTCGCGTCCAGCGGACTGCGCCGAAAACATGGCATAGGGGGCGAGCAATAGACGCTCACGCGATTGCCACGACAAGGAAGGATCAATATTTCGATTGGTCTGGGATCGTTTGGTTTGAGACATTGGAAAATGGAATTCAAATTCTTTACGGGCTATGCAATCCTTTCGCAGCCTCAGTTTTACGGCAAGTGAACCGTAGGTTCGATAGCAGTCCGGCAAATTTTCAGAAATGTTTCATGGTTTCAGATGACGAGCTCTCCGATCCGCGAGAGTTAGTTTGGTGTCTTAAGACCAGCCGGGACCCCTGGCTAAGGCCTCCCGTACATTGGTTATTCAGGGTAAACTCACTGTTCATGTCCCCTCAACTTAATCGAAAGCTCTTGAGAATGACCCATTATCAATACTCCGACCTGTCGAAAATGATCGACCACTCTCTGCTGAATCCAACCTTGACCGTCGAGCAGCTTGAGGCAGGAATTCAGTTAGCTATCGCCTACGA
>JBBRJI010000522.1:0-4863 GCA_038219625.1 Pirellulales bacterium
AAATAAAGGAAGGTAGTTGCTAGGCCGATCCGTTCTCAACGGAGCGATGAACGGCGAATAGTACTGGACCGAACTTGTGAAGAACGTAGGCGGCCAATAGCGGTGTTTGAGTTGGATCGCTTGAGCAACTCTCGGTGCGACATGAACAAATGAAAAATCGCTTCATGAGTCTCAACTGGAGCAGAAACGACCAAAACGGCCGCATTGGGATTCCTCCAGTCGATCATGTTCGAGGTGCCACCGGCGTTTTGCCAGTCATCGGGTGTGATTGATTGTTCAATGATTCGAATAAGTGACCCAAAATCGTATTTGGCTTTGGAGGATTGTACCAATTCCGTAACATCGTAAAGGCGGATTACGTTGGCCGACATTTTCTTTGACGTAATCGTTAGATAGCCAGGTGACTCCACATAGGTTAGTTGCAATGGGGCAAGGATCCACTTCAATTGGTTACGAATACTGATACCGGGGACGACAGGGACTGTTATAGGTTGATCCAATGAGATGTTTTCATCCTCGAGCGCGTTTTCATCCACCAAAACAACGATTGGGTACATCGACATGAGCTGCTTAAGCGGTATTGCCCGGTCCGAACCGCTGATCGGCGATTGCTGATCGAGCTTGCGACTGATTTCTTGAATCAGGTCGCTATCTGCAAGGTTGGTACTTTGGACCCAACGAACGTGGTCTTGGGCTAATCCGCTATCCGCAACTAGATAAAGAACAATCGTGAGGGAATAAAGTAACTGACGCATCAAGAGTTCTCCTGCAAGAATTTCTGCCTAAGTACAGCAGGCCATGGATACGCTCGGCTACTGACACTCTGCCAACTGAGCAAACTTTGATCCGAAAGGTGAAATTATTCCTGGTTTGGCATTTCGATTGCTTTTATTCGACGATGTGACCGTAATCCACCGATAATTGCGACGTGAGTGTTCTATTTCGAGGTTTCACATGTTCAATAATGCTACGCTATGTTTCGCTCTAGGGCTTTTCCTGTTCGGTGAAGGAGCTTGTTTCGCGGATGATGCTGTTCCCCCTGCGGCTACGGAGGGGAACGGAATCAAATTAACGCGCGTCGAGTTGTTTCCGGCTGGACAAGGGGTGTTCGAATACGAATCCACGGAGGCCGGCGATGTTGAATTAATGCTGCCTTTGACTCGACACGAATTGGATGATCTTCTGAAATCACTCGTGCTCAAGGGATTCGATTCGGCTAAAGTCGACTACGAGCCCAACGCGGATCGCAATAACATCGTTTCTCAAGTCCTTTCGTCAGAACATAGCTTGACGAGGGCCGAACTGCTGCAAGGCCTGAAGGGGCATGCAATCCAATTAACCGACAAGTCGAGTTCGATGAGTGGAGTTATTATGGCGGTGGAGCTGCAATCGCACCAAAAGATCGCTGGGCAAGAAATCGAGGTCATCACATTGCGCACAGCAGAAGGGATCGAGCAACACGTGCTTACGGCGGCGACCAGAATCACCTTTGCGGATAAATCCGTTCAATCACAATTGGATCAAGCCCTTGGCAACCTCGCTAGGCCAATAGCAACACGAACGCCAGCCACGCTGAAGCTTAAGAAGAAGGTACGCGGCCCAGCAGGGATCGCTTTCCAAACTGAGACAGCTGCTTGGAAATGTTCCTATCGCATTGCTAAGATTGACGGCGAATATCAACTGGTCGTTGCAGCCGTCATCGACAACACCAGCGGCATGGATTGGATCGACGTGGAATTGGTCTTGATCGTCGACCAACCGTTAGGTTTTCATGCACCAATTAGTACGGTGCATCGAGCCCAACGCACCAACATGCTCATCCCTTCTCCGTTTTCAGCCGCCCCCCCGGCCTTGGCTGCAGGCTCAAAACGCAACTTGGGAGAGCTTCTAGCGGATGGGCCGATGGAGAATTCGCGAGACGGATCCACATCGGGAATGGGAGGAGCTGGCATGGGCGGAATGGGAGGAGCTGGCATGGGTGGGATGGGAGGTTCCACGGGCACTATGGGTGGTAATTTTGGCGGTTACACATCGCCGCAAAAGGACGGAAGTGCAATTGCATATGGTGGAGACAGCCAAGATATTACTTCGCAGCTCGGTATGAGCTTTCCGGTCGGCGACTTATCGCGAGGGATCGCGGGGCAACGCGTGCGAATTCAACTGCCGAAGGTCACGATTCGGGCTGGTGCCTCGGAGTCGGTCTTCTTGCCATCGATTCCGAGAATCATTGACGACGTTCGTGTCTACGTTGCGTCCGTCAGCAAAAAATATCCTTTGTCCGCGTTCCTAATCACATTGCAGGATGGTTACCAATTGCCAGGAGGTCCCGGAACTGTTTGGTCGGATAGTGGATACGCTGGAGACATTATGTTCCCTCGACTTGTTGCGCAGGTACCACAACTGGTCACGTATGCTCTTGATACCTCCGTTGAAATCACGAGCGAAATACTACCCGAACATGCGTCGAAGACCACCTATCGATTCGATGATGAAGATACTCTAATCGGCGTCAAAATTTCCCAACGACTTGTCCGTTATTCACTGAGCAACGAAAGTAAATCAGCTCAAACTGTTTGGATCGAGCATCAGCCTGCCGAAAGAAACTGGTCGCCAGAACCCGTTGGGGATCAAGTCGGGAAGTCCGATCTTACAAGCTTTCGCTACAAAGTCGATGTCCCAAGCAAATCGACTGCGAAGCAAGACATATTAGAAACCGAAACAACCATTACCAAATGGCCAAAGGGAACGAACTGGATTCAGCTTAAATACCTCACGGAGGCCGCAGGCATGACACCAGAAATTCGGGACCGACTGGAAACTCGAATAAGGAAATTAGCAGAATACGACGTCTTAAAAGCCACCGAGACAAAATTGATCGGCTCGAAAGAGAATGCGGTTATTGAACAACGCAGGATAAAAGAGCTGATGATCGTCTTGAATCGAGAAGATGATTTGCACAATCGATACTTAAAGAAATTGGCAACGCTCGAAAGTGAAATCGAAAGTAGTGCGGAGCGAATCATAACGGTCCGAAAAGAACTCGAAGATTCCAAAACCCGACTTGGTCAAGAAAGATGAAGTCAGGAAGGAAGACACGAAGTAACGCGGAGAATCGTAAGGGAGGCTCCAATATAGCTCTCTCGATCCATTCACTCCGAGAATGGCATGTTTCGACTACGAGCATCCACGATGCGACTTATCCCAACAGCATCGAAATGGCTCAAAGGAATTACGACTTCCAGCCGATACGCTTCCCGCCTAACAAGTAAAATTCAGTCTAGCCGATCCTGCGCGCGTTTGTCAGCCAGTCGCGGATTTTGAGACTACCTTTGGACCACTCGTTACTGGCAACCCGTGCCAATTCGTCGCTGTACCAATAATAGTGGGCGAAAAATTGGATGGTGGCGATGAGGAGTGTCGAAAAATTGCTAGGCTGACGAAAACGTCGACATAGGACTTTGAACGCGATTTTGTTTCTGGTTTGGGGGCACATAATGAAAGTAAAGCTATTTGGGAAGTCGATTTTGGTCGTCGCAACTGCTTTGGTGCTGATTGGCTCTTACTTGCAGTCCGCTGTCGCTGACCAGAATCCTTCCAACAGCTTGGCGGCAAATAGTGCCGAGCCTTTGACAGCAGTATTCGCTGGCGGCTGTTTCTGGTGCGTCGAGTCTGACTTCGAACACTTGCCAGGTGTTTTGGAAGTCGTTTCAGGATACGTGGGCGGACGGACTAAGAAGCCAACTTATCAGAATTACAAGACGGGTGGTCATCGCGAAGCCGTCAGGATTACTTACGATCCAAAGAGAATCACCTACGCCGGTTTGGTCGAGTTCTTAATCAAACATATTGATCCCACAGACCGAACTGGATCGTTTATCGATCGCGGGACGAATTACAGTTCCGCCATCTATTATGCCAATTCGGACGAGGACAAAGAGGCCAAACGGGTGATTGATGTGATCAACGGTTGGAAGATTTTTCGCGAGTCGTTTTCGATTGATATTGTCGAGCTAAAAACTTTCTGGCCGGCTGAGAAACATCACCAAGATTACGCAAGAAACAGTCCCAACAAGTATGCGGAGTATCGGGCAACCTGTGGACGGGATCCCTTCATAGCGAAGGTTTGGGGACAACGCGCGAATCGATTGGAGTTGCCCGGTTCGGTGCCAAGTGATGCAACTGTGTCTTCCAACGGTAAGCGTTGAGCGGTTCGTCATGCGGCGATCACGGAATCTTTATTCCGTCACTTGTATTCTCTTTGTTCAAGTACGTTTCACGTCGAAAGAGAAACGTCGGAAGCGCAAAGCAAATTCCAACAGCGAATATCGCTAAAAAGTGCCAACCGAAACCGGTCATTTTCAAACGGCCAGACTCCGACTTCATCCAGACAGCGGCTGCGGTTGCAGAGATCAGTAAGTCCCAAGTGAATCCGGAAATAACCCATGTTGCGAAGGGAGCCGCAACGAACTCGCTCCATGCGTTTTCGCCCCGACGCGTAAAGTGCAAACTGAAACATAAAACTGGGAGCAAGAATCCTGCCACCGACAAAGTGCCATATACCAAACGCATTACTGTTTACCCTTCACGCCAACACGCATCCCAACCGCTAAAAGATTCAGTCTAGCCGACCCTGCAACTTCATGCTCAAATGATTGTAGCTGCCACGGTAGCTGCTTGCACGCAACAACGCCTTTTCGGCTATCTATCGCAACTAAGACCCAGCCGTTTTCGCAGAGTGGCTTGGCTGACTCCGCTGACTCCCGAAGTTAAATGCCCCAATACGATTGCCCGAAGACCGGTACGTACCCAGCAAGGAAATGACCTAGGCCAATTTTGCCATGAACCGAATAGGCCAAAGGGAAC
>JBBRJI010000523.1:0-4859 GCA_038219625.1 Pirellulales bacterium
GTCAAAATCGTGTCGTTGCCGCGACCACCGTCGACAGTATCTCTAGCGGTACGCGACTGATTATTATCGAAGACGTCATTGCCATCGCCTAGTTTCGCATCCGAACCAGCAGCCGCACCGTAGATGTAGTCATCTTGTGACGAGCCGATCACGTTTTCAATGTCTTTGTACGAATCACCTGCGGCGTCGCCGGTAAGGCCTCCAGATTTTTGAAAAGCCAATGGCCCTCCGCCGTCGACTTCATCAAGCTTGACAGTCACACCTTGAGCTGACTTGGAATAGTCGACCGTATCAATCCCAGCACCACCATCCAACAAGTCCGCGCCAGCTCCGCCGATCAAGACATCGTTGCCTGCCCCGCCAAAGAGTTTATCATTGCCTTCTCCGCCGTTAAGAATGTCATTACCGCCATTGCCAAACAATGTGTCGTCGCCGCCAAGGCCGTTGAGCACATCATCCATTGCCGAACCGTTGCCGATATCATCGCCGTTGGTTGCTTCGATCTCGGGTTCATTAGTGTCGGCATCAACCCAGGTAGCCGACATCAGAATTCTTGGTTCCAAAATGTCGGTTGTAAACGTGGCTTTGGTCTTCTCCAGGGCACTTGAAGGTTTTTTAGTGCTTGCGTTTTTGTTATTTGCGACTTTACTGTTGTTGCTTGAAGTCATTTTTTGCTACCCGAGTATTTGTGTGATTGTGAAGTTTGTATTCGAAAGGTTTTATTGGCAATGCTTGCTAGTGCATGTCAGATCCTGTGCCAGTTTGTGACAATCGCACTGCAAATCCGGCTGGCAATTGCTTGCTTGAATTTTCAATCTCGACAACGATCCGAATTGTTTGAGTGGCTGCATCGATCAGTGGCGCAATGAAGACGATCTTCGCATTCAGTAGTGGTCTCCCTGGTAGGTCAGCTCGCAACTCGATGGTCTCTCCAACGCGCTGCGATGAAATGAGCGAAAGCGGAATGTATAGATCCGCTCGCAATCGACTGATGTCGGCTATCTTGACAATGGGAGCACTTCGAGAAACAGTCTCGCCAAGATGTGGATAGATCTTAATAACAGTCCCATCAAAGGGTGCTCGAACTTCATGTGTTTCTAAGCGGGCTTGTTCAATTTTGAGTCGTGCCGATGCCTCGCGCTGTGTTTCGAAGCCTTCTTGGAGAGCGGCTTTTGCTTCGTGAAGCCGGCTTGTAGCCTCGTCGATTTCTAGCCCTGAAGCAGCTTTTTTAGTTGCTGCCTGCTGAATTCGGCTCAGGTATTGTTCCGCCAGAGAGACCTTTGCATTGGCTGAGCTAAGCATCGCTTGCCGGTCTGCTGCGGATTGGGCCGCGTATACGGAAGCAGTTGCAACTCGATTGTCGATGAGTGCTAGGACAGTGTCGACCGGCACAACGTCACCCTCGGCCACGTACAGCTTCCAAAGCGGTCCATCTGCAGCGGCTGCTATCTCCGCGACTTGCAGCGGATGAGCGATACCAGGAAGCATATCAACCTCTTGCTCCGGTTTACTTTCAAGTTTCGTGTAGAGCGAATCAAACGGTGTATTTACTAATTTCGGTTTTACCGATAACAAGGAATTTCCATCAACAGGATCTGCGGATTGGTGATTATCGCCCAGGCTTTCCGGCGGTACGACGGGAGACTCGTCCGACTGCAAACGGGTCGAGAGACGATTGCTAGTTGTGCTTGATAAAATGATGGCGGGTTCGGGCGATGTAGATCGACTTTGGTGATTGGGCTGCGGCTGCCGCGTCCAAAGACCGAAGCCAACGCCCAATAGCGCGATCGAGACGACCGATGCGAATCCATTGGTGAGAAATTTCACGAACCGTATTCCCGTTGTGCAAATCTAAAATGGAATGGCCCAAAATGGTTTGGCCCAAAGTGGCATGGATTGATGAATTTCACCGCTGAAAGCATCAAGGATCCATAGACTCTTTAACGAATAGCTTTCGTTTTGTTCAAAAAGTTCGATTTAAGTTGATTTCCAACGAATGCTTGCAGCCTTGAAGTAAATCTGTGTCGATTGAACCGATTGTTCCGTCGTGGGGGGATGATCCCTCTATTCCAGGAATACGGAAGATTCGGATTGTTGATACCGAAAGTAAGTTTTGCGTACTTTCGTTTGTAAAATTTTGTGCGGCCGATTGCTTAGAAAAACCTTTCGCTTCATGGACTGCTTCGACACAAAACGGGCGAAAAACTGCGAAAACGGCCGCCCGATGTCGCGCCGCTGTTTCTCGATGTCGCTTGTCAGTGCGTCGATCGCGATGGCAGGTTGTAAGGTCGGACCTAACTTTCGCAGGCCCATACCTCCACCGCTCAGTAGCAGCTTTCATCAAGCTAGCGTCGATCCAACAACGGCGGATATTTGCTCGGTTGATTCGCAGATCGCGCAGTGGTGGACCTATTTCGATGATCCCATTCTGCATGAGCTAATTGGATTTGCGAATCAACAAAATCTCTCGGTTCAAGAAGCATACCTGCGAATCGCGGAATCACGAGCTCAACTCGGTCTATCGAAGTCGCAGTTCTTCCCTCAATTTAATGCGACGACAGACTCGTTCTATCGCAGAAATAGCGAGAACATCAACCAGATCGCGAGCCAAAACGCTCAAGGCTCGTTCATGAATTTCGGCAACGGAAATGATTCGTCTTGGGAAATCGACCTGTGGGGGCAAATCGCTCGTGGCGTGGAGTCCGCGAATGCTTCGTTGTTGGGGCAGTACGAGTCACTCAATGATATTCGCGTGACCTTGCTCGCAGACGTTGCGACCACCTACATCCAGATCCGAGTCTTACAACAAAGGCTCTTAATTGCTCAGAAGAACCTCGCGCTCCAAATGCAAACGCTACACATTGTCCAATCACGACAAGAGTCTGGCTTGGTCGGACAATTGGATCAGTCCGAGGCCGAATCCAACGTGGCAGTCACTTCCGCATCGATTCCGCCAATCCAGCAGGAACTGCAAATTGCGCTCTACCGACTTACCGTGCTTCTTGGCGAAACTCCAACGGGGCGATTTGTTCTGACGGACGGATTCGGCGAGCTTCCGATGGCAATGATCGATAACGTTTCGCCCGGGATGCCTGCTGAACTACTTACGCGTAGACCTGATATTCGCAAGGCTTACTACGATGTCATGGCTGCCAATGCTCTTATCGGTGTTGCTGTTGCGAACCGATATCCACAACTGACTATTCGAGGCAATATTTCCGTCGAAGCCAGAGACCTGGATATTCTTTACACAGGAAATAGCATTAGTCATTCGGTCGGCCCAGGTATCAAATGGAACTTCCTAAACTTTGGTCGACTCAAGCGTACTATCGAAGCTCGCGAGGCCAGCCATCAACAAGCTCTCGTTCGGTATAAGCAAACGGTCCTCAGCGCTGTTCAGGAAGTCGAATCCGCCTTAGTCGAATTTGTACGACAAAAGGAACGTGTCCGTGAATTAGAACGCGTCGTCGAGGCCACGAATCGGTCGGTAGAAATAAGTCTAGCACGCTACGAACAGAACCTCATTACGTTTGACCGCGTGCTCGACGCTCAGAGAAGTCTCGCAACCGCACAAGGTAATCTGGCAACAGCCCGCGGAGATGTGCTATTCGCCATCGTGAAAGCATACAAGTCGCTCGGCGGCGGTTGGGGAAACTAGGTACAAGATAAATCCGTCCAAGTATCGCCCGGAATGGTTCCCTCGCGTTTAAAAAACGCCTGTATTTGTTGCGACAACGGCAACACCGACACTAATCATGGGTAGAAAGTCAACGCCGCTGGGCGAAGGAAATGGTGCCCAGAATTAGTATCCATTGGTGGAGTTAATAGATGCTATAATCGCTTGAAAGCCGTTGCTCACTGAACCGATTCCCATAACGCCACCACAACAAATGCTCGCCCCATACCGCTCGCAATTTTGTCTTCAATCCCTCGGATTTTGTTTCATTTCTATCGTTCTCATCGGACTTGCATCGAGTCTGACTGATGCGATGGCGGAAAATTGGCCGGGGTGGCGTGGTCCTCGGGGTGATGGAACCTCTTTAGAGCAGAGTGTTCCAACCACGTGGGATGCGACAACTGGCGAAGGCATTGCGTGGAAGATGCCTGTTCCCGGACAAGGACACTCTTCACCAATCGTTTGCGACGACCAGATCTTTGTGGCGAGCTGTATTGAAGAGACCAACGAGCGTTTACTCTTATGCTTCGATCGACGCGACGGAAGTGTCCAATGGCAGCGAACTGTTATCGAATCCCCGCTTGAGACAAAACACGGCTTGAATAGCTTTGCGTCGGGAACTCCAGCTACCGATGGACAGACTGTCTATGTTTCGTTTCTTGAAACCGATAAAACCGAGGCGCCCGCAAAGAACGTGAGCAAACCTCGGATGAATACACCTGGTGTTATGATTGTCGCTGCGTATAGCATGGACGGTAAACAACAGTGGGTAACCAAACCGAGTCCCTTTAGTAGTGTCCACGGATTTTGTAGTTCGCCGGTGATATTTGAAGACCTGCTGATTGTCAACGGCGACCACGACGGAGAATCTCATGTCCTAGCACTCGATCGCAAAACAGGGAACATCGTATGGAAGTTCCCGCGAATCCATCAAACGCGAAGTTACTGTACACCGATCATTCGCGAGGTGGCAGGCAAAACGCAAATGGTCCTGTCGGGTAGTAAGCAGGTGGTCAGTTTGGATCCTCGAAGCGGGGCGGTTCACTGGACGGTGAATGGCCCTACCGAGCAATTTGTGGCTTCGATGGTCTTCGATGGTACAAAATTTTATCTTTCAGCAGGCTTCCCGGATCATTACGTAATGGCGATTCGACCAGACGGAACCGGAGATGTGACAGACACT
>JBBRJI010000524.1:0-4858 GCA_038219625.1 Pirellulales bacterium
AGGTTGCGCTGTGAGAATTCGATTTCAGTATTTCGATCGAATGCGTTGAAGGTTACTTTCTTGGGCTCGTCCATTCTAGTGGGTCCAAGGAGAGTAGAGCGATTGTCCTCAATCGCTGCGTACGGGTTCAAAAGATTGTCAGCGTCCCGATGGATGCTCTAACATTGGGACATGGCTGCATTACAGGCAGGTTCCGAACGATTGAGGACAATCGTTCTACTCTAGGCAAAACTTAAAAACTTCGTTATTTGACCAGCGTAATTTGTCTTTCCGCCGTATAGTCAGCACCGTTAACACGGGCTGTGGCCCGAATCGTGAGCGGCATGTTGAAATGGCCGAGAGGGCCGTTGGCGAACGTTAATTTTAGCACGCCAGTGTTTTGGCCCGACTCGATCAGCAGAGGAGACGCTTGCACGCAGTCGATATGTTTAGGCGCAACAAGCTCTACTTGCACAACTCCCGTTACTCCTTGCCCACGTCCTACCGTCACCACTAATTCCGCCTCCCCTCCCTGCAGCACTTTCACCGAGGTGCGGTTGAGACGAACATCCAATTGTCCTGGATCGACCAACACAATGATTTGATCGAACTGCTCGCCCGATGTGAAGCTAACTTTATGAACCGATCCGTCGTCGTCCCTGATGTCTCCCACGCCCCTCAAGCATGTGCGACTGGTGCGTCCGATCTCCATCCACGGTGCCAAATGCAATGGATAATCAAACTCATTGACACCTGGTGGAATGACAATCGCAGGTCCAGTCACCCCCTGCAAGTGCCTGACCTGCCGCTCTGCTAGGTCAATCGTGATCGGTCCGTCGAAACCGCCGCGTTGGATCGAAAAATGACGTACAAAGGTCGAACCTCGGGCTGCGTACTTGGTCTCGAATTGGCCGAAAATCTTGAATGGTGTTGGCATGGTTACGGCTAATGCCATGCTATTCGAGTCGGCATGGTGTAGGGATGCTCGCGGGCGAGTCACCGCTCTCACAACTAATTGATCGGCGATTGTCGCACACCCAGTCATGGTCAACTCAGTCACGTTAATTTTTGCTGTCTCCGATGCGCGAAAGATCAGTTCGCATTCGTTCTTCTTCTCTGCAATAGTATTACCTGAGACAGTCACTCCGTCGGGTAAACCGTTGACTGCAATCGCGATCGCGGCGTTCATGCCGTTCTTGCGAATAGCTTTTAATTTCAGTTTGGCCTCAGCTTTGCGAGGGACATTCAGCGTGTCTTGTGCAACACTCAATTCGTAGTCCGGAGCAGTTTCGCTGGCATGTAGCAATACTCGGTAGGCAAAAGATGTTCCGCCACGATACGAGAATCGATCGCGTACAGATAGCACGAAGACACCATCCTCGGGAGCCTTAAACACAATCCGCGAATCGCTCTGCCCCGCCTGCGTGTCATCGTTCATCGCAAGTTCCTTGCCCGCCATGCTGCGAATCGTCAAAACAGAATCGATGTGCGATCCCAAACGCGAGCCGTGCACCTCGATGTCAATCGCTTCATCCTTGCGAGCCGCAAATCGCCAGACGTCAACGTCCCCCGCCCGATCGATGCGACCGTTGAGCACGACTGGACAACAAACTGGCTCACTTGAAGCTATACCCTCAGTAGAATCATTGGGTTCTGCTTCCATTGCTTCGGGTAAATCACTCAGTTCCAATCGCACCGGATTGCTTTGGCGGCCCGCTATTGCAATCTGTGTTGACCAAGTAAGTTCATTCGACTCGGGCGGAACGACAGGTAATTGCAATGTGACAGGCGAATCAGGCAAATTTGGTCCAGCCATTTGAAATGCCACATTCGAACCGCGTCGCCCACCGAGTGGGTAAATCGAGTCGACATAGGGTCCGTCTGTAATGGTTAAGCGATAGACATAGTGTTGCAGACCACCAAAATCGACATCTTGAATGCGAACTTGAACTGGGCCATCCTCGGTCGCGGTGAAATGCAACATGGAATCCTTTCCATAGTGATCTTCGTTTTCGCCGATGACTTTGCCGTTTGGACCAACGACGCTCAAGCGTGAATCCAATGCCGAACCAAAACGTTCGGCCATCACTTCACATGTGTACGTGACGCCGGCGCGGGCTTCGAAACTCCAGATGTCGACATCTTCTCGTGGGAAGATGCGACCGTTAATGGTTACCGGCAATTGCACAGCAACTGGCAATGGCGCACCATCGATCTCTTGCTCCACGACTTCCGGCAAATCATCGACGACAAAGTTGAGCCAATTGGATACACCTTGAGAGTTCTTCACTCTCGCTTTGCGAAATCCCAACGGCGCATCCTTCGAGATGACGACGCTCGCCATCTGATCCCGAGGGTAGCTCTCCTGAGCTTGCGAATCGGGTAATGGTATGAGAGGGCCTTCGAACCAAATCGTTTGAGCCGCGGGTTCGATTCGCGACGAAGGAACGATGCCTTGTCCTGTCATCTCAAATGGACAACCGTCATGCAAATCATAACCTCCAAAGCGAAACGGAACGTCGGTCCCTCGTTGTCCTCCAGCCGGAAACAAGTAGATAGCCACGGGAGCATCAGCCAATAGCATGCTTGGAGCAAAAGCCATCCATATTAAAAGAAGCCACGGTTCGCGAAAGGATAAGGAATTGCCACGCATACTAAAACAACCCTTCGATCGTTCGCCCACTCCCGGGTACGATAGGAATCGGTCGTCCTTCCGGTGTGTGGAATTCTGTTTTTGGATCGATACCGATGCATTGATAAATCGTGGCCGCCAGATCTTCAGGGCCATAAGGAGTTGTGGCTGGCTTTTCCGCTCGCTCGTTCGAGGCACCCACCACAATTCCCCCTTGGATGCCTCCTCCCCCCATCGCAATCGCGGTACTTGGTCCCCAATGATCTCGTCCCGCATCTTTATTGATACGTGGCGTTCTACCGAACTCACCTGTCACTAGCACCAAGGTGGTTTCGAGCATGCCTCGATCATGCAAATCGCGGAAAAGCGTTGACATACCTGAGTCCAAATGCGGCAGCAGGTCGTTTTTGAGAACATTAAAGTTGTCGTAATGCGTATCCCAGTTTGTATGGTCAATCAACACACAACGCACTCCGGCTTCGACTAGACGTCTGGCCATCAAACAAGATTGCCCCAACGAATGTCTGCCATATTCGTCTCTCAACTTTTCTGGTTCGCGATCAATATCGAAGGCCGTCTTGGTGGAAGACGAAGTCATCAACTCGAAGGCTTTCTGTTGGTAAGTGCTCAAGGCATCGGCGCTGCGATTGGCTTTGGCTTCGGTTCCGCGTTGAAAGCGATCCACGTGTTGGAGCAATGCGCGGCGGTTGTCTAGTCGCTGTGCATCGACATCCAGGGGAGGTGCCAAGTCAGGCACGGTAAAGCCTGGCGCATTGGGATCAGCTTCGACCGTGAATGGGGCGGCCGAAGAGCCCAAGTACGACGAACCAGCACTGTTGTGCATCTTGGGCAAACACACGTAGGGGGGCACCGCTCCGCGCGGGCCCAATTTCTTGGCGATCACGGCTCCGTGAGCCGGTCTTTGGTTGTTCGGTTTGAGTGCACCGTTGAACCCACCACCGGGACGGTATCCGGTCAGCAAGTAGTGATCGGCTGGTCCGTGGTCCGAATTCGATAGACCAAATGAACGGACTAGCGAAAACTTGTCCATCTGTCCGGCCAATCGAGGCAAATGTTCGCAAAGCTGAATTCCCGGCACATTGGTATTAATCGGTTTGAACTCGCCGCGAAACTCCGACGGGGCTTGCGGCTTCATATCCCATGTGTCGATAGTCGATAAACCACCTTGCAAAAAGAGAATGACCAACGAGACGTCTTTCGTCGCTGCTCCGCTGGCCGCTGCCTTCGCCTGTCCTGCCAAGATTTGTGGCAACGTTAAGCCCATGCCAAAGACACCTGCAGTCCCTATTCGCAACATGTCACGGCGTTTCATCCCATCGCAATAGGCTCGGTTCATAAGTGTCTCCAGATTGGAATAATGTTGCTGTTCGACTCAAGCATTTTCGATGACCGATCCACACTAATGCCACACACTAATGATTGAACAAAAACTCTAAGGAATTCATCATGCTCCACGCGAGATCTTCCAGGGCGCGTTGCCGATCGGTGTGCCTCTGCAGGTGATCACTTGCAAGTTGCTGCTCCTCGGTGGATGGCAAGCGTCCGAAGAATGTGAGGTACAATTCTTCGGTCAGTTGTTCGTCAGGCAGATGAATGATTTTGGCCAGCCGTCCACCGTCGTGTGACAACTTTGCTTGGATGTCGGGTGAGTTGAGAACGTGTAAGACTTGCGAGACGGTTGGTTCGGAGACTCGTTCGCACTCGCATGCTGTGGTTCTCGCTGGCCGTCCAAACAACTGCAGGAAATAGTGCGGCACTTGGCTGTCCCACAATTGAATCGCTCGACTCCCTTCAGGAACACCTGCAAACTTTTCATTCACACCCGTCGTTTGGCAAACTGCATCCAAGAGCACTTCTGCCTCTAACTGCTTTAGCGGATAGCGAGCATAGTTCTGCTGGTCGCCCGCATTAGATTCGTTTGGCTCCGAAGAGCGTTGGTACGTATTCGATGCGGTGATTAGTCGTATAAGTGCATGTTGATCAAACGCATGTTCCCTCAAGTAATCTGCCAAAGCATCGAGCAGCTCGGGGTGTGAGGCTGGGTTCGTCATTCGAACATCGTCCACCGGCTCAATCAGCCCCCGACCCATGAGATGAGCCCAAATTCGATTGGCCATGTTACGAGCGAAGTAGGGATTTCGCTTGTCGGTCATCCAGGCGGATAAATCATGGCGCAAGCCGACCGTTTGCTGAGAGTCTGCCTGAGCGTTGGCAACTGGTTTGTCG
>JBBRJI010000525.1:0-4844 GCA_038219625.1 Pirellulales bacterium
CTTTTGCGGAGAAAATGGCGACAAAGTTTTGCACAGCATAGATAAAATCAGAGCCTATCCGTGAAAAGCGACCAAAAAAAGCCATCCCCTCCACTCCTGGAAAGGATGGCTCTAGGTTTGAACTCAGATTGCTTGCATCAATTCGCATTCCTTTGCCAATCGCTTTCTAGCGACATGCAGTCGGCGCTTGATCGTTCCGATCGGAGCCTCGAATGAGTCGCTCATCTGGTTCAGGCTTTGACCGTCCAAGTAGAACGCAACTAAAGTCTTTCGGTCGAGATCGCCCAATCGGTTCAATCCCTGATGAACTTGCAACTTTTGCTCGCCGCTCAAGACTGCGTCCAGCGGATCGCTATGGCATGTCACCGTAGCCTCGAGGATCTCGTGATCCATCGACATAGGTTTTGGGCGTCGAGTCACGCGATTGATCGCCATTCGGTGAACAATCTGTCGCAACCATCCACCGAATGCCTCCGGGACTTGCAATTGGCTCAATCGACGAAACGCTTGAATGAATACGTCTTGGCTCAATTCTTGTGCTTCATCCCAGTTCCCCAATCGCTTGTAGGCGATCGACAGAACGTGTTGCTGGAATCGGCAATAGAGTTGCTCCTGCGCAGAACGGTCACCGTCTTGGGCTCGGATAACCAAGTCCACAACAGAAGTTAAGCTCAAGTCTTCGTAAGGTAGGCTTCGGGAAACAGTCAGGGTCATGGTCAATTTGTCTCTCGTTGAACTCCATGTGTGCTGTACTTTCGCCTTCTTACGAAGTCAGCGTCATGGAATGGTTTCTCGGATTCAACGCGAGCGATCTTTGTGTGGACATTTCGCGCTCCAAACCAAACTCAACAGGTCAACCCTACAACGGCTGAAGCGAGTGTTTGGGAATGAGCTTTTGTCCGGAACTATGAAGTGCCTTAGCCTACCTTTTCAAAAACGCGGATCGCGTTCATGGAATGGGGTTGCGACACAACACAAAGACTTTTCGCGTGCCAACCGCCTTCGGTACGTTTTCGTAAACTTGCTAGGCAGTTGGGTGAAGCAAGCTCATGTGTCAGCAAATCGATTCAACTATCGCGTTTGCTTGTGGACCTTTGGGGTAGGCTGGATTTGACTGGGACCATCATTGGTCCCATAAACCCCAGCCATCCTCTGGACCACGAATAAATCTCGGGGCACATTTTGCCCGGCGACTTACTCGACGTACCTAAATGCGCATGTAGAAGGTGAAGGAGGAGCTCGCGCACCAAATTGCCCGCCACTATCGCGCTTGTTCGCACTGAAGCGATAACATTGGCACAACGTTGAGCAAAATTGACTTTACGCATGGCAGCCTCCCTACACCGTTAGGCGCAGATTGAGAGATGACGATGAAACAAAACTGGTTTATCCACCGAAAAAGTTGCGGTGGCACGAGTCAGACTATGGTATCGTTCAAAAGGTTCGCAGGTAAAGCATATATTCTAGAAAATTTGTGCAATTCCTAAATTACGGGCGAATAGGGAGCAAAATCTAGGGCGAGAGAAATGCCTGGAAACCAACGGGCGGTGAAATGACCCCGAGTTTTACTTGAGTTTTACTCGGGCGATATTTACCGTCCCTCTAGAATCGTTGGTCAAAACTAGATGGTCAAAACCCCGTGCGTGAAGCCAGGGTCATGCGGGTCATGCAAACCCTACAACGGCAGCCCAGCCGCTTCCGTTAGCCGATTGAACGACGCCCTAGAGGTCGTATAGCTAATCGTTTGAACCACATCGCGAGGTCCCGCCAACTGCACCCCCCGCTTAACTTCCTCGTCCGATAGCACTACAGGAGATGTCGCTAGCTGACATGCAAGCTGAAAAAGTGCTCGGTCACGGGCCGAAAACGGAGACCAATCACCATCAAGCGCGAAGATCTGCTCCTCCGTTTGCCCCAGCCCTTGCAGTTGAGTCCGAGCGAGCCCTAGAGCGTACCAAGCCCGATCCTGCCTCGCCAAAATCCAATTCAACTGGGCTTTGAACAAGGGGGATAAATCCCCTTTCTCGTCCGCGGCGCGAAAACTCTCAAATCGACTCGCCCCACCCTTTGGAAAATTCGCGATCAGTCGCACCCAGTTCGGTAACGCTCCCTCCGTCGAGGCGCAGCCCGGTATGTCCCGTCGAGCTTGCGCTTCATCGACCAAACCGAGCCGCGACTTGCGTGTTCGGCAATCCGACAGCATTTTTTCTACCAAGTCTCGCGACTCAAGGGGTGGTCGCTTGCTCTGGGTGAGGCAAATTGGCTCGCCGCTCTTTTCGTCCAACGAAAAAACCGCAACCTTGGACACCTTCTTTGCGAAAGCAGCGGAGGTCGGAGTCAGATACGTGCCGCGGGGCAATTTAGGATCACTTTCAGATGCGCCTTGTCCATTTTGGCCAAGGGTCGCGAGCCTCGAGTATCCACCTTCCTCTTTTCGCTGCGGAACACCAATTCCTTCCTTCCAGCGATTGATTGAGTTGTTCCCCGACATAGAAAGGATCATTTCCAGAATCTGATTATCCGAATAGTGGGCTTTTAATCCAACGATGTCGCCATCGGAAATTAGGTGCGGTTGGTATGTGAACTTGCGAGCAAAAGCAAAAGCAAGTTGTTTCGCAGGTTCCAGCTCCGACCAATCACCGTCAAGCGAAGCAATCTGATCTTCGGATCGGCCTGCGCCCAGCAATTTAGTCTCCTGATGACCAATGCAGTATTGGCAGTTGTTGACCCGCGAAACGATCCAAAATAGCTCAACTTTGAACGCGCTGTCTAACGAGTAAGCAGGATCTTGCTCTCGGGAAGTAATGGCTGGCTGGCCACTTCGAGGGCCACGAGCCGAAGGTGCAGTTTGCGGAACGACAACGCTGCGGTTCGGCTCGATTCCATTTAGGTAATGATGCCTGATCCTGCTTTCATAGCTATCCACTTGGTCCCCTAGTTTCTCTCGATCCACAGCCGTAAGCTCAGGCAGCGGTATGCGAGGCACCCGCAGCTTCACATCCTCGATAAGTTGCTTCAAATCGGGGCGAGTCAGTGGAGTCGGTCTAGTACCGTTATTCAACTCTTGACCGAGGCAAATTCGGATCGGAAAAAACACGCATCCAAGAACGAGGGCCTGACACACTTGATTTGATAGTTTTTTCATGTTAGTTGCTTTCATCCTTCTTCTCGAACGATCGTCAAGGCAGGCTGCGTGGTAACGATGTAACGAACCGGCCTTTCAAGCGCCTTGCCACTTTTATTGGTACACTTCAAATTGACCTGAAAGCGAATGTTGCTGCCCAACGCTTCGCTTTCTTCTGTCATCACGTAGTCGTTCAGCGTGGCTCCGTTACGCCACAGATCCTCCGTAAAATACACTGGCGGACTGCGTTTCTTAAGTTCGCTCAAGTTTGTTCCGGACTTCCATTCATCAAGCATCTTTTGCAAAAGCACTTTCGCTTGAGCAGCGTCGGACATAGGAGCCGTTCTTGGGGAACAGCCAAGTTGCAAGAACAAAATCAAGACTACAGCAGTCCAGAGATTTCCCGCAGTTGGTCGGACCGCAAGAGTTCCCAAACTTCTTTGGATAGGTTCGGACATTACTCGATGGCTCCTGACGAAGTTGTTTCGCCTTCGGCTCGGGAGCCCAAAGCGCGCCACGCCAAGAGGTCGACACTTTGTGCTACGAAGGAGACAGATCCATCGCATCGTGCTACTTGAACTCCACCCGTGTGATAGCTCTTGGCCGTGGTCGAAATCCGACCTGGAGGGAACATGCAGGATCGGCTTTGTGGAGGGGCAACGTGGAAATAGTTGGTCGTCGAATGCGATCCTTGAAGCCATGGTGCTCCGACATTGCTGTTTCGTTGGTACTGCAAATCGAGTGGGTTGATTGCCAAGCAATCTCGTACTGCTTCGTCAGGCGTAGTTGGGTTCGTTTGTGGCCAAAAGGTATCCGTCTTGGTGGAGATGGCATTGCTGAAGTCCCCTTTACCATGTTCGCTAAAGGCTGCCGTGTTGGACAAACCGTCGGAGATTGCTGAGAAGGGAAGGTATTTGGTGGGTATGAATGGACCGTTCGGATTTGGATACCCGAAGTTGGGATCGCTTGAGAGTGACGGTGCTAAAGCGTTGAGAATGCCTGAACCTTGATTGCTCCGATAGTTTGTTCCAGCCCAGCCTATAGGCAAAATTGAAACTGGATCCGATGGGCAAGTGAATGTCGAGATGACAACGCTCCGAGCAGCCGTGTTGTTGGCATGGCCCCAATCCACGTTGAAGTCAACCAAACTGGCGACGTTGTTTTGCTCCATGTAAGGCAACAACTGCGCATGTGTCGAAAGGCCAGATGGACTTCGACCGGCAGGCAACTTCTTGTTTGCAGACTCGTAATTATGGACTGCCAAACCAAACTGCTTGAGGTTGTTTCCGCATTGCATCCGACGAGCAGCCTCTCGTGCGCTTTGAACGGCCGGGAGCAACAATCCAACCAAAATACCAATGATTGCAATGACGACTAACAACTCAACGAGCGTAAACCCCCGAGCGCGTGTTCTAGCATGAATAGACATAATGAAAACCTTTCAAGACAAAAATGAATGAACGCAACCCGGCCCGACGCGAAACCGCCTTGGCGAGACTGCTAAATCAAAAAACGGATAAAATAAGTAAGACAAAGATTGTTCCGGAACTTAGGTTCCGGACTTGTGACATGCCGAAGTCAAACGGCCATGCTACATGCAATGTTCGGTCGGCAGCGTAACTTAGATAGACACTGCCCGCGGAGGTGGATCGAGAAGATCCAAAGAAGGTTCGATTGGCTTGCAATCGTCAAGGACAGCCATAAGGCCAGTCAATACACA
>JBBRJI010000526.1:0-4841 GCA_038219625.1 Pirellulales bacterium
GGTCTATCCTCCGTGAACCTCTGTGCCCTCTGTGGTAAACAAATTTCGTTCCTGATGTTTGCGTGATTACTCCGTTGGTGACTTCAAACGCGGGAGGATTTTCCACTGGCTGTCAAAAAAATCGGCGGCGACGACTTTGCCAGCAGACTCCACACTTGGTGGTTGCGTGATATCGAGAATCGCCCAGTCGGGGAGCTTAGGGTTCTGAAGCGAGTTGGTTTTGTCATGCACCTCTCGGAAGGTGAGACCTGAGTTGAAAATGATGTAGCGACTCGGATTCAGCGGGTTCGGATAGCAGAAGACTGGAACGCTATTTCCAACCGGCCCTTCTTGACCACCAATCTTCAACGCTTTTTCGTTCCAAGTAATAACCTCGCTGAGACTCTTGCTTGCTAGGAGTTTTCGCATGAGCGAGTTCGTATTTGGTGTCCCCCAAACGACAAGATGGCAATCTTCAATGTCTTCGTCGCTAACTTCGCTGGCTTTGCGAACGATGGCGTCTCCGCGCATGAGCGATCGCCAGCGAACCAGAAAGTGTTCGGCTTCGAGTCGTGCCCACTTGTCGGTTGCGGTGCCATCCGGCGATCCATCTGGTAATATCACGATGAATCGCGATTTAAACCCGTCATCGATCGGGCCTTGAAGCATGGGTTTTTTCGTAAGGCCATTGCTTGCTGAGGTGTCTTGACTCTTCCAAATCCAGGTCTCGCCGTTGTCTGCCGACTTGTTGTGAGAAACTTCCTGGCCATCGACCAAAACCTTGGGTGATTTTGCTAACTTTGGCAATTGGATCGTAAGGCTCGAAACGTTTTTCGTAGCAACGCGGATTTCGTTTTTTCCTTCGTCCCAGTTTGCTTCGACTCGGGTGTCTTCCCATTGCTCTCGGATGCCGGTGATTTGTAACCAATGCATACGACTGTAGGCCAACGTACGAGTCTGTAGAACAACTCTCTTTGGCAGCGTGTCAACGCCGGTCGCAACCGCCTTTTCAATTTGCGATTGCACCTCCTTGATCACTTCAGGGTGATACCTGTGTCCCATGCCTAGTCCGATGAGATGGGGAGGATGCAAGCCTTCTTTGTCGAGCACCTCCGCCATGTATTCGGCAGAATCGCGTTGGGGATCGACCTCGCCTGAATAACAGATCAAAGGGACATTGAGGAAATTACGAGCGTAGCTGGGCACATCGTAGACGCCCCATAGTTTTTGTTCGTACCACGGCGGCATCTTGTTCGGGGTAAGCTTTTGATAACGCTTAACGTCGACGAATCCAGCGCCAGTGTGAACGCATGCCCATTGGTCCGCAAAGTGAGCTCCAATATGCCATGCGCCAGCGCCACCCATGCTGAAGCCAGCCAGTGCAATGCGATGGTTATCAATGTTGAATCGTACGACCGCGTCATCCCTGGCTTCGAATACGTCGGTTTCTCCAGCGCTCTTCCAACCATTGCAATAGCGGCCGAAAGGATGAATAACAATCGTCCCTTTCGGCTGGAACTGACCGGTCTTCTTGGCATTGAGTCGACTGAACACAAAATGCATATCGGTATCTGTATCGCCCCGGCCATGCAGCCAGATCCACATCGGAACGCTTGGCTTGTCCTTGCCGTAGACTAGCCCCTCGGGGATTTCGACTCCATAGGGCTGGGGCGAGTCATCGATCTTGGAGTAAAATCCGAGGATCTTTTGGCCATTCCCGTTCAGCCAAGGGGTTTCGTTTTGTTTCAACGAACGGATGCGATTTGCGGCTTCCTCTAGCAACGCCGTGGCTTTCTTCAGATCGTCGTCTGGTTTCTTGCCATACCATTCCTGGAACTCGATGGCGTACCGCACTGCCTTTAAGAAAATGTCGGCGTCTGCAGCCCGCGGATGCTTTTTCACCGATGCGAAGTCACGTGTCAATTCCGCGAGTCTGCCTTGAAGCATTTTGATCTGGTCTGAGCTGAGCTCACCCGTTGCCTTGGGAGGCAGCGAACCTCGAAAAGATGCGGTCGCCCCATCCGGTTGAAGCTGCGCCTGTGCGATGGCGGAGAGTACGACGAAGAGTAATAGAGTTCTCATGGATTGCGAATGGGTTAGGTGGGGATTTGCAGCGGATCTCGTGGCGGATGCTGCCAGCATCCGAGCCGACGCTAGCAGCGTCGGCCACGATGCAGCGTCGGCCACGAAGTCCCTTAAGAAAACAGTTCCTGGACCACGCGTCCGTGAACATCGGTCAGTCGGAAATCACGCCCGGAATATCGGTAAGTCAATCGCTGATGGTCTAAGCCCATTAAATGCAAAATCGTCGCGTGCAAATCATGCACATGCACTCGGTCTTCAACGGCATTCATTCCAAACTCATCCGTCGCTCCATAAGTGAGTCCGCCCCGAATTCCTCCCCCCGCCAAGGCCATCGAGAAGCCTGTGTGATGGTGATCCCGCCCCGGCTTGGCTTTGTCGTTTTTCTTGTTGATTTCCGAATAAGGTGTACGACCGAACTCACCACCCCAGATCACCAACGTATCGTCCAACATCCCTCGCTGCTTCAGATCCGTCAACAATGCGGCGGTCGCTCGATCGCTGTCAGCGCATAGCTTGCGATGTTGATTGTCGTTGTCGCTATGCGTATCCCAAGGCTGCTTGTTCTTATTGGTAACGTAATACACTTGAACCATGCGAACACCACTTTCCAACAACCGTCGAGCAATCAAACAACTGTTTGAAAACGGTGTCTCACCATACATTTGGCGAGTCTCTTTGGACTCGCGTGTCACATCAAACGCCTCTCGAACTTCGCTTTGCATTTGAAAGGCCAACTCCATCGCTCGAATCTGCTCGTCGAAGATTGCATCGTTCTCTCGGGCCTGCATGTGCTTTCGATTCAATGCCTGGAGCAAGTCCAGTTGCTGCCGCTGTTCTACCTTGCCCAACAATGGATGTTTGATGTTGGATACCATCCGGTCGACGTCCAAATCGTTTGTGTCCACCGACGTCCCTTGATACTGCCCTGGCAGGAACGAATTCGACCAGAGCTGAGGGCCAACGACTGGTCGGCCCGGACTCAAGACTACGAACGATGGCAAGTTTTGGTTTTCACTCCCCAATCCATACGACATCCACGAACCCAAGCTAGGACGCACGGGCTGCAAGTGACCACAGTTCATCATGAGCAATCCCGGTTCATGATTCGGGACATCCGTATGCATCGATCGGATGACGCACAAATCATCCGCGTGACGCGACATATTGGGCAACAGCTCGCTCATGACCATGCCCGACTCTCCATACTGTTGGAAACGAAACGGTGAAGCCATGTAGCCCGACCCTTTCGATTCCCTGTACAGTTTTCCAGAGGGTTGCTCCCCTTCGTGCTTCGCGAGCATCGGCTTCGGATCAAACGTGTCGACGTGCGACGGAGCACCGTTCATGAACAAAAACACCACTCGTTTCGCGCGTGCCGGGAAATGCGGAATGCCAATCGGTGACGAACTTTCAGATGAACCGTTGGCGAAACTCGAATTGGCCATGGCTCCCATCCATCCCAACGCACCAAAGCCCGCTCCACAGCTATGCAGCATTTGTCGACGAGAAAAGTTAGTTGGATCCATATTTTTTCAGTCCACTATCAGGAGTTCGTTCGATGCCAGTAAGGCTTGCAAGTATTTCGTCCACTGACGCTTTCCGTCGCTACTTTCCTTCAGGAAATCCAGTCCTAAATGGAGCTCCTCGCGGTCTGGGTTTCGCGAATAAATGGATGCATATGCGCTGCGTATGCGATCCTCGTTCGTTGAAACATCCAGGTGGATCAGCCGGTCCGCAAGCTGTTCGGCTTGTTTCAGCATGAAGTCACTGTTCATAGCAAAGAGTTTTTGGAGAGGAGTCGTGGTCAACGACCTGCGCTCACTGTGCGTATTTGGATCCGGAAAGTCGAATAGGACTAACAAGGGGTCCAACTGAAAGCGACTGATCGAGCTATATAAGGTACGACGCACATCGGTCGCTTTGCTTGCGTGAATCGATCCTTTGGCAAACGAATAGTCGATGGCACCAGAAGCCACCAATAGGCTGTCCCGCCAAGCCTCCACGCTCAGACGCCGACGGTTGGCTCGCCAAAGCCACTGATTTGCTGAATCGCTTTCTTGCTTTTCATAGTCGATCGCACTCGATTGCTGATAGGTGGCTGACAACACAATCTCGCGGTGCAACCACTTGAGTGACCAACCATTTTGCATAAAACGTACCGAAAGATCGTCCAACAATTCAGGATGGCTAGGTCGATCGCCCAACTTGCCGAAGTTGCTTGGGGTGCCGACAAGAGGCTTTCCAAAGTACTGTCCCCAAACGCGATTGACGATCACGCGGGCCGTCAGCGGGTTGTTGGGCGAACCGATCGCATCGGCTAGCTCCAATCGACCGCTTCCCTTTTTGAAGACAACTTTCTCGCCACCGGTTAGGACACGAGGGAAACCGCGTTCTACCAACGCCCCTTCGTTTTCGACATTGCCGCGGATCATCACCTTAATGTCTCGCGGTTTTTGATCGCGGATGACGTGCATGGATTGTTCAGGGTCCTTGGCATGACCATCTTTGGCTTCCACCGAATCGTCGAGAGGCATATTGAGCATCTCTGTCCCGGCAAAAACGCCAGCCAACGCGTAATAGTCCTCGGTTGGAAACGGATCGTATTTGTGGTCATGGCATCGAGCACACGCGATGGTGACACCGAGCAAGCCACGTGTGACTGTGTCCACTCGATCTTCCCATTCCTCTGCCATCACATCCGGTGCGTTGCGGCGATAGTACTTTGGACCGAGCCCGATAAACCCCAACGCGACCCAATTCTCACGATCCTCCGGAGA
>JBBRJI010000527.1:0-4836 GCA_038219625.1 Pirellulales bacterium
AGGTAAAAGGAGGGCATGCGCTCGGCGCAACAGGATTTACGATGGATGTCAACACGACCTTTGCGACCGGCGAGCAACCTTGCAAGATGTGCTGCAAGGGCGGCGGTGACGGTGTTCTGTTCTATATTAGTTCGATTGATATCAATCTTCAATTCAACATTGTTACTGTTATCGCAAATTGGAAAAACGTTCCCGAATCAGAAAGACAAAAATGGGAAGACATAAAGCTCCAAATCCTTGCACACGAAAGGCACCATCAACGCCATATCGAATTAGCAATGCGCAAGCAAAACAAGAGCTTTAAAATTAAAGCCCTTTCGGTTGGTACAATTTGCAACGATGAGCTGACCGATGCAAAGAGAGAGGAGATCGCCAAGCAATTAAAGAATAAGGCGGAAAAGTACGGAGCTTTATATGGGAAAGAAGCGAAACTTTACAAAAAGAACTCGACGATATTTTTCACCCGACGCCAGAAGGCCAACCAATCAAATTGCCTTGGAAATAGTTGTGAGTGACATGTCGTGCAACATTGGACGTTTTTCGTCATTGGAGTGTTTCCGGTTTACGCGACTTGCTGCATCTGCACTACCTGTCAGAAATCAATTCAGAATATGAAAATCCGCTTTTCGTTGAGGTTTTTTTTAATCTTCTCCATCGTTATTGGAGTGTTAGGTGGTTTGTGGATGCGCGAGCAGGCAATAACATCGACCGCTATTAACAGGATCATACAAGCTGGTGGCAACGTCAATTTGCGTCGTAATTGGCCGTCGAAACTGATTCCGTCCCATACTCCTATTGTAATTTTTTTCCCTGAGCCTATCGTCGACGATTCGGTTTTCGAGATGATCGGGAAATTTAAGGTTATTGAAAATCTAGGATTAATACCAAAACCCGAGCAGGAGTCGCTATTAAGGAAGCTTTGTGCCGCATCATCTATAAGGAGAATTGAATTCGAAGATGCTTACGACGACGCAATTGAAACTGTTGTCGCATCGAGAGGAATTGAATCAATTTCGATTAGCGGGCACCGTTTCACAGGTAAAGGTTTGGCAAGCCTGGCCGTTTTGGTGCACCTCAGCGCACTTGATCTATCACGAACGTCCTTTTCAGATCTTTTTATCGGTGATCTGAACGAATTGTCTAGACTTGAGAAATTATCACTTCGACAGACAGATGTCACGGATGATGGGATAAAATCTCTTTCAAATTCGGGACTTGTATCAATTGACATAAGTGAGACGTCTGTTACTGACGCTTCGCTTTTGTATCTTTCGCGGTTACGGGAATTGAAATACATTTTTGCTAACTGCGCATTGGTGACAAACGAGGCGCCAAGACTTCTTAGCGGGCTAGACCTGCGCGAACTAGAAACGTATTCGATGTACGTTGACTTGAATGGTAATCCCTTTTATCGAAATCTTTTTCCACGATGTAATTTCCGATCGAAGAACTTTGAATTAGCGCCATCAGTAAATGAAGGAAATGAATATTGGTCTAGCGAAAATCGACAAGATGTCTTACGGAAAACTCTCGAGAACTACGTTCTTCCCGGCCATTCACAATAGGACAATGAAAAGGTGAGAAGAGCTTCGTTGGGGTCAATTCTGGATTCGGGATTCGCGACTTACTTACATGCGTCTTCAGGCACTGTCGCCCAACATCGCTCCTGCTCCACACTGAACAGGCGGCTAATTTACGCTTCCAACGAATCGATAACCGCCATCGCCGCCGCATGTATCGTCCATCTGCCGAAATTGCACGTCGCGAATCGCTAACCAAGTGTCCAACCAATGCACCTTAGGCACGCTCTTCCATCGAGTGGATTTCGGTAGCGCCTTTCGGTGAGGCAACACGATGCGGAAAGCTAGTTGTCGCCGAACACTCAGACTCGGAATTCGGGATTCGCACTTGAATTGTTATGCGTCCTCAGCCACTGGGGGTCCTTCGTTGGGGTCAGATCCGGTTTTCTGTTTTCATTGTCTTGAATGCTAAGGCAGCCCGATAACAGGCGGCGACAGGAACGCATCCAACGAATAGATAACAACGGTCGCCGCCGCACCGATTGGCACTTGGATCGAAGTTGCCTGGTGCACAGCAACCTCCCAAAACATTCTGAAGAAAAGTGTTCGAGTTCTCGACAGGCTTGGCGAAACCTCTCAATCTCCGCGTTCATCAATCCGACGATATCGGGTGATGGGGTTTTTGGGCGAGTTGTCGAGTCGAATTGCCGTTCATTTCGAGACTGAAATTCGGTCTCTTTGCTCGAAAATCGACGTCAACGCGGACCGCGAAACATCACCGCTGTTTCAGCAAGCGGTCCGTAATGAATCAAAAATCCTTTCAGCGAACGTGCAGTTACGAGGTGTTCGACGGAATTGTCGATGACGTTGATGTCACCGACGCAATGGGTAACAGATCGATTGGAATTATTTGCGTTTCAGTTCGACGAAATCAAACGGGTCAGGCCTCTTTGATTGCCTTATCAAGTAATTGCACCTAAGTGTACCTAAGTGCACGGGGCTCCAAGTCGCCGGTCAGCCACGATGACCGAAGCCGAAATGTCCTCTCCGGCGAAACGAGTACTCGCCTTGTGATGTTAACGGCTCGAACTGCTCAATGCATCTATGTTGCTCGATTGGCTGAGTATGCCTCCGCGCTGAGCAGGCGGCGAACTTTACGCTTCCAACGAATCGATACCTGCCATCGCCGCCGCATGTATCGCACAGTTGCGAACGTTGCCCGCTGAAAGACGCATTCTTGGCTGCTGGTCTGTGAGTAAAGTACAGAACTGAAAACGGCGGTCACGGATGCCGCCGATTGTAATGCTGGGATGGGATGGATGCCAGTCTGGTCGCCATCGGCAGGAGAGCGGGGAAGGACGTTTGAAGTTTGACTTGAGAAGTTTGAAAGAATAGCTAGGCGTGCTTCCATCTCAGGGATCTAGCGAGGCCGAGGGTGATCAGACCGAGCGAGTGATTAGCGAGCGAGTCCCGGCCAGCGCAGGCGAAGCACGAGCGTCGGGAATGAGCGAGCCGCGCGAACCAAGTACCACACCACAAGTATTCATGGCTGGTTCTTACATAAACCAAGTGTCCAGTTGAGAGACTCTTCGCGGCGACCGAATCCCCGCCGCGTGTCTGTAGGGCTTGGATGCCCGCAAGACCGTGCGCAGCCGTAGCCAGGACAGGAGGTCCGCGTAGTTTCCGATGAGGGACGACCCCGAATTCCGTTTAAAGAGGGATGTAGCTCGGGCCCCTCAAGGCCCGAGCGGGACGGGCCAGCCATGTTGCAAGGCGGCGGCGTAGCGTTGATGTTCGGCGGTCCAGCGGGCCAGGGCCAATAAGCAAACCCATTCACTCAAAGCGAATCAAGAATGTAAGTTGGGGTCAACCATTCCGCCGTACATCAAAAGCGAAGTTCCGCCCGCAGATCACAGTTCAGGAGTGGCGATAGCGGCCCCGTCTCCAGCGAATGCCCCAATAGAGCCTTGGCCAGAGACGTTGTGAATCACCGGTAGGATGGCTGCTTCGGGTGCGAGATTACGCAAGCGAAGTCCAAGCTGCGAACGAATGAGGCACTGCGAATGAGAGAGTTGCGCAGGACGAAGCGAAGAACCGTGGCCAGAGTCGCCGCAAACCAGCGTCAGCCGATGGGGACTTGCTAAATGACTCACTTAAAGCCGGTTGTTCGCCTCAAGAAAGCCACATGCGAGCACTGTTGATGACGAGTCGCGCTGATGGATTCTAAATCGTTGGTGTTCATGGCTGAAGTCTCAAATCATTCTGATTAACTTGCAATACATAATAACTATGCATATACCTTGTTATTATCTGCCATTCAAAAATAGTTAGCAGATTTTTGAAAATTCTTTCCCGGTTCTACCTGGAGACCCAAATAATGGCCCGTTTCAGCGAAGAAGAGCTCGATGAAATCCGACGCAACACCGACATCGTGACACTCATTGAGAGTTACGGAACCAAGCTCAAAGAGCCACCAACACCCAATGAATACATGGGCTGCTGCCCATTGCATGATGATGAAACACCAAGCCTATTCGTCAATCGAGCCAAAGGCGTATGGCAATGCAAAGGTGCATGCGGTTGCGGTGGCGACTGCTTTCGCTGGGTCATGAAAGCCGAAAAAGTCTCGTTCGTTGCGTCGGTCGAGATCTTTAAAGCCAACGCGGTGGGCCGGATCGCAGGCAACGGAACCAAAGCCGCATACGTGCGCAGACTGGAGAACCCAACGACATCAACGGCCGAAGATCATGAACTACTGCTTCAAGTGGCCGAGTTTTACCATAGCCAACTCTAAGAAAACAAAGCGGCTATGGAATACCTTGCATCGCGAGGACTCGACAATGCCTAAGCGATTACCAAATTCAAGATCGGTGTTAGCGACCGTAGCCTAGGCCGTCGGATTCCCAGCAAACAAGTCAAAGCCGGAAAAGAGCAACGAGCCAGGCTCGAAGCGCTCGGCGTGATGAAAGAAGCCACTGGCCATGAAGCGTTGCGTGGCTGCATAACGTTCCCAGTCTTCACAGGTGAAAACAAAGTCGGTGAAATCTATGGCCGTCGCTACACTCGAGCTCCGGAAAACCAACGCATTGGTACTTGTCCGGTCCACACGTTGGCGTATGGAACGCGGAAGCGTTCACATGCTCCAAAGAAATGATTCTATGCGAGTCGATTATCGATGCGTTAACGTTCTGGATCGCAGGATTCCGCAACGTCACTTGTTCGTATGGCAACCAAGGCTTTACCGAAGAACTGTTCCAAGCGTTCATCAAAAGCGGCGTCGAAGTCTGCTGGATCGCATGGACAACGACGAAAAGAG
>JBBRJI010000528.1:0-4826 GCA_038219625.1 Pirellulales bacterium
TGAATTGCATGGACCCTTAGGTGCTGACGCGATTTTTCGGCGTCTCAAGGGGGCTGACCAACTTGGGCGCCCGTTTGTTTACGATCTCGAGGTGCTGAGCCCGAACGATGACCTATCGCCATACGACATTGTCGGAAAGCCGATGTCGGTCGAAGTGAAAACCAAAGATGGCGGCCAACGTTTTTATCACGGCATTATCGGTAAGTTCCTGAATGTGGGAAAGTCGGGTGGCTATCAATTGTACGAGGTGCAGTTACGGCCATGGATTTGGCTGATGTCCCATTCGCTTGACTCGCGAATCTTTCAGGAGCTCACGATTCCAGAAATTGTAGAAAAAGTCTTCAAGGACAAGAACGGATTTTCAGACTATCGGTTGAAGCTGAACGGGTCCTACGCCAAGCAATCCTATTGCGTTCAGTACCGCGAGTCGGACTTGGACTTTGTAAGTCGATTGCTCGAGCAGGAAGGCATCTACTACTTTTTTGAACATGAAGAGAGCAAGCATACTTTGGTCTTGGCGGACTCTCCCTCCTCGCACAAAAGTATCGACGGAGACGGAACGATGTTATTTCGTCCGCCCGACGTCGCGTCAGGCGATGAGCAAGTCACGAAGTGGCAACACCATGTTGCTGTTCAGCCAGGTAAGCTTGTGCTTAGGGATTTTGATTACAACAAGCCGAGCGCCAATCTTGAGGTCCGTTTAAACGCGGATCGGCGGCATCCCCATTCGGGGCTAGAACTGTATGACTATCCAGGTGACTACTCCGTCACCACAGACGGTGATCGGTACCTTAAGATTCGCAAAGAGGAGTTTGATGCAAAGTACTCTCAAGTCGAAGGCAATGCGCGAAGCAACCTTTTGGGTACTGGATTGCAGTTCAAGTTGGCGGAACATCCGCGAGAAAAAGAAAACGCAAGCTACACCGTAGTCTCAGCGACCGTCGAAGTTACTTCTGGAGAGGTTGAGCGATTCACGTCGAAGTCGGAGAACCGATCCGAGTTGCGTTTCGTCGCGATTCCCAAAGAGAATACCTATCGCCCTCCCCGAGTGACCGCTTGTCCTGTGATCGCTGGGCCTCAAACCGCAATTGTAGTCGGCAAGAGTGGTGAAGAAATTTGGACCGATACGATGGGGCGGATTAAGGTCCAGTTTCCTTGGGATCGAGAGGGGGAAAACGACGAAAGCAGTTCTTGTTGGATCCGTGTGTCGCAAAGCTGGTCCGGCAAAGGTTGGGGGGCGATGCACATCCCTCGCATTGGGCAGGAGGTTATCGTTGAATTCTTGGAGGGGGACCCAAATCGCCCGCTAGTAACCGGCAGGGTTTATAACGCGGACCAAACCGTACCCTACAAACTGCCTGAATCTGCAACTCAAAGTGGAATCAAATCGCGAAGCACTCCAAAAGGCGATCAGAGCACATTCAACGAACTCCGATTTGAAGACAAAAAAGGCGAAGAAGCTATTTACTTCCATGCGGAAAAGAACTTTGACCGCATTGTTGAAAACAATGACACTTTGAAAGTTGGTTTTGAAAAGAAAGACAAGGGAAACCAGTCCATCGAAGTTTTTGGGAATCAGGACCTCAAAGTAGGCACCAGCGAAAGCGACGGATCCCAAACCGTAGATATCTGGAAGGATCAAACGGAAACAATTCAAACGGGCAATCGCAAAACCGATATCAAGAAAGGATCCGATACGCTAACGATTACAGCAGGAAACCAAAAGATTGATATCCCTGCAGGACAATGCGAGATAACGGCCGGCAAAAAAATTGTTCTTACCGTAGGGGCGAGCAGTATCGAAATCAGTCCCTCCAAGATTGTGATCAAGTCGCCGCAGATATCCGTTCAAGCAGATATGAAAGCAGAAGTCAAAGGAACGATGACCGACGTCATCGGCAGTGCGGTGCTCAAGTTGGAAGGTGGAATCGTCAAAATAAACTGATTCCTTTCCACAGCAAACTTTTCAAGGAAGATCATTTATGCGAATCGCGATCATCGCTAAAACAGGGCCTGCAGCGGGCCGACGCATTGTTCTTCGAGGTGGCCAAGTGGCCCGAATCGGAAGAACGGAATGGGCCGATTTCGCATTTCCCGAAGATCCAGCCATGGCGGAAATACACTTTGCAGTTCATTGCGGTGTCCATAGCGCCATGATTCAAGCGTTGGCTGTCGACCGAGAGACGCGTGTTAACGGCAGTGCCATGGAAAAGGGGATCATTCACCATGGCGACTTGGTCGATGCGGGATCAAGCCAGTTCATTATCCTGGTAGAAGACGTTTCGATAGCTGCAGATGCAAGTCCACGGGAAGGTCCCTCGAGCGCAGCGGTTTCCGAGTCGTCCAACGAACATGAAACACGAGAAATTGCAGAGTACATAGGCTTGTCGGAGGCCGCAATCGAGCTTGCCAGGGCGTCTTTGGATCCGACTCGATTTGGTGATGTGTTGGTGCAATCCTCAATGCTGCAGGACGCTTTGCGTTGGTATTCCCACACCATGCCAAAGCCAAAGGCTGTCTTGTGGGCTTGTCGCTGCGTGGAAGAGAACATGCAGTCGGCCGTCGATCCGGTGCAAAGAGCCGCCTATCGAGCGGCTTCGCAGTGGGCGAACGATCCCAATGAAACGAATCGCTCCAACGCAGCTCTGCTCGCCGAAGCGTCTCGGTTTGAGGGAGTCGGCGGGATGTTGGCAGCAGCGGTTGGATGGAGCGGAGGAAGCCTTGGTCCAAGCAATCAGCCGGACATCCCGCCGGATGATCGCTTGACCGGTCGATGTGTCTGCTCCACGCTGATCGTTGCCGACAGTCTCGAAAATCCGGTCGACTCACCCAAGCGACTCCTTGGGTTCATCGAACGTATTCGCAACGCCAGCACTCTTCCTCCTCCAGTCTAGACGGTTCCTTTCGAGATGCCCAATCGAGCAATTAAACCGGCGGCGCTGCGAGAATCCTGGCGCCCAGATTCCGCAAGTGCAGAAAAAATCGCCAATCGTCGACGGATCCTGAAGCAGCTTTTGTTTACCGGGGGGCTAGCAATCCTAGCCTGCGTGTTTGGCTATCTGCTGTTCGGCCCATTCTTTCACCCAAGGACTCGATTGTTTTTCTTGACGGCTGGATCGTATGACATGGCGGATATCGATGCCATTCCGTACTTTCAGGAAGACGCAATTCGCTTTCTTTCCATCAATGGCGCTTTCCAACAGGAAGATGCTTCCAATAAATTCTTTCTGATGGAATCTCCAGACGTAGTACGGACGTCCATAGGTCGAATTGCGGATGGTGTGACCGAGAAATCCGATGTTGCCTTGATCAGTTTGAGTGCACATCCAATGCTTGTTGGTCAGCGACCCTTCTTGCAATGCGCCAACTTCAACCGAGCGAGCCCCGAGCGAGGCTCCTTCTCGATGGAGGAATTGCTGGATCGACTCGATCGTATCTCGGCCGGAACAATCGTCGTTTGTCTAGATATTGGCCATTCGAGTCTTCAAAATTTTAGCAATGTTGATCGCGACAATTTTTTGGTCTCCGTTCGAGACTTGCTGAGATCGCGAGCGAATCCAAACCTTTGGATGATTGTCTCCAACTCTTCCTCGGAAGGTTCCTATGCTTCCATGGAACTACGCGCCTCGGTATTCTCATTCGCAGTCACCAATGGCTTGCAGGGAGCAGCGGATCTCAATCACGACTCAGCCATTGATTTGGATGAGTTCTATCGCCAGGTAGCCAGCTTCACACAATCGCACGTGGAGCGTGAGTCAGGTGGAAACACACGACAAACTCCCGTTCTGTTTGCGACTGGAGCCAACATGAACATCCCTCTCAATACTCGGACGATCGCAAGCGCACCGCGTCAAGCGGTGCATTCCACTTTGTTATCTTATGTACCGCGCCTTTGGGGCGGGGCGAGCAAGGACAAGCCGAATGTTGCAGCCGCAGACGAAAAGGACGAAAAGGCTCAGGCCGAAAGAAATTGGCTAACCTCGTTGGTCGCCAAGAAGTCGGAGCGAGTCAAAGAGCGGGCGCTAGAAGAGTTAGAAGACAACATCAATTTCCTTCCAACTTTCATGGGGAAACGTGTCAAACAATCGATCGGGCTCGGCGACGAGTCCTCATCGGAACCGATAGGCGGCAAGTCCAAAACAGACACATCCCAAGATTCCTCTACGGCAGGGGTGGAAGCAGACAAAACCAAGAGCGACGCCAGCGAAACTTCACAAAATCCTGATGACATATCCGCTGCAAAAGGGGTCGAATTATTGGTGCAAACGACGCCAGACCTCTCTCGCTTGGGAGCCGCGAACCAGTCGAACGAACAACTCTTGCAACTCGCTTGGCAGTTATGTGAGAATTTGGAAAAAACGCAAGATAGCGAGATGCGACCTATGGATCTTGCGCCGCATGCTTGGGGCGAGTTCATTTCCTACCTGCATGGGATTGAGCAGCGACAGCGAACGGATGCTATCGTAGATTCCAAGAACCTTCGCCTTCAATTGACCGCGGAAATTGTCGGTAGCCTTCAATTCACAACAACGCATCAGGCCCGGGTGGGCACGATGATTAAGCGAGTTGCAGCGCAGATGCCTAACCTGGCGCTACCGCGGTTGATACTTCCCAGTGTTGGACTCGTAGAGAACTTGGCGAACTTTGGCGGCCCCACTGTCCCGAACTCCCTCGCTGCTCAGATAAAGCAGTTCGACACGGCGATCAAAATGGACGCTCCGGAATTGCATGATCGATGGCTCGCAGAACTCCCGGACGAGCTGTCCAATCAATACGTGGAATTCTTTTGGGCTCGACAATTTGCGTCCCGACCATCGTCCCCTTGG
>JBBRJI010000529.1:0-4822 GCA_038219625.1 Pirellulales bacterium
CAAGTCGGCGAGCACCGAAGATGCAACCATATTGAAAACGACTAGTGCTGGCCGCTTAGCAAAATTGGTTGAGCTGATACGTACCGCAATTCAAACAACTTGGCAACTGTTATTTCTGACAAAACGAGTAGCAGTATTCGAGCGGGTGGTGGACGAGTTTGCGGCGACTACTGAATCGAGCTTGCTTGAGTCGAAATCGCCGAAAGACCTACTGGAAGATCTGCGTAAGTTCATCGACATTCGTTGTAATCGTTGGACGAATGCATCCCTGGCCGACGCATCCGCGATGGTCACTTACGGGATGCTCAAGCGACTGCTGAGCCGAGAGTTTCCTGATCGCGAACAATCGGGGTTGCACAATTCTTTGCTAAAGGGCTTGCGCGACGTGGTCAGCGGGACACCGATTATCGAGCTTTGGAAACTGTCTCGCTTGGTACGAGAGAACCCTTCTCTGAACGACCAACTGAACGCCAACGACGATGCACGGATTTTGGCTGAAGTCTGCGCTAAACCGGAGTATTCAGCGTTCCATGCCGCGCTCCAGTCGTTCCTTAAGGATTGGGGTTTTCGATGCTCTGGGGAGTTGATGCTAACGGTTGCGAGTTTCCAAGAGCGCCCGGAATCATTGCTAGACATGTTGAGGTCCTATGTTGAACTCAAAGGCGAATCGCCGTTCGATTTGCTAAATCGCCAGGCCGCCGATCGCGAATCCGAAACCGAAGAAGTAATGCAACAACTAAGAAGCCGCAAGCTCTTTCGATTTTTGCCGTGGCCAAGCAAAGCTGCATGGCTCTCAATTGTGTTGAAGAGCTGTCATAAGTCGATTGCGCTGCGAGAACGAGCACGCCTGAAGCAAGCGCTGTTGTACAGCCGATGTCGGTGCATCGCATTGGCCATCGGAGATAGATTGGTTGCTCGCGAATGGTTGCAGAATCGGAGCGACATCTTTTTTTTGACCTATCAGGAGGTCGATTCGTTGTTGGCGGGTAGTGCGATGTTTCCGCATCGGACAAAAGAATTGGTTCAGCTTAGGAAGGATGAGCACCAAAGGCTAAGTCAAATGACACCAGACGACTCATTCGTATTGCCACCGGGCGGTTATTTCCCAGTTGATGGTCCCGTTGGAAAGATCACGTTGGATACCGAAGTTCAAGTTGACGAAACAACGTTGTCGGGAATCGGGGCTTGCGGCGGACAAGTGACAGCTCCGGCAGCAATTCTTCGCGACATTTCGGAATGTCGAATGTTGCACGAAGGTGACGTGCTGGTCACTCGGCAAACGGATCCTGGCTGGGGGCCAGTTTTCTTTCTGATCAAGGGGCTAGTCATGGAGAGAGGGGGTATGCTCTCACATGGCGCTATCCTAGCGCGCGAGTACGGAATCCCCACCGTGGTCGGCGTGCGCAATGCAACCAAGCAGATTTCCACGGGCCAAATGATAACTGTCAACGGAGATCGCGGCATTGTTCAACTGGTCGACTAGCGAACTACGGCGTTACCGAAGAAGCCGGATGCCGGTGCTCCTCCTAGGTTCATTAACGATGTTCCTATGTTCGGCCTCCCTAGCAACGGGATGGCCAGCAGCCGCAAGTACGTGGATGCTCAACATTGTGTTAGCAGCTTTGTGTATTATGCAGTTTCGACTTTGGGACGACTTGAGCGATGTGGACAGCGATCGAAGCTTTTCTCCTGAGCGAGTGCTGTGTCAGGCGAAGTCGTTGGTTGGTTTCCGAATCGTTTTGGGGCTGCTGTTTGCTGTGAATGTTATCCTGCTGGCTGCCTATAAATCAGAACTCCAATTGATTACGTTTTTGGTTCTCAATTTTCTGCTCCTTGCTTGGTATTCGGTACGCGGTCGAATGCGATTCAGTTCGGTTTTTTCGCACAGCATTGTACTCCTGAAGTATCCGGTGTTCGTCTATTTGCTGGGGTCAAATGCGGTTGGGCGTGAAAGTATGGTAAATTCTAGCTATGCCATGAGCCTAACTTTCCTCTGTTTTTGCATATACGAGCTTCTTCACGATAACCGCGTCGGTCCTATCAAGCATGTGCACCAGTGGCTGATGATTGAGCTTGTGGCGATGGTTCTAGTTGGGATTTTTATATTGAATGACCTGATTGGAAGATCCCAGATGTTGGTTGTTGTTCATACTGGGTTGGTTGTCATGGGGATCGTGGTGTTAGCCCGTTTGTTTCAGCGATCTCGCAATCAAGTCCCGCCAGGGCGATGGTGCTATGCTGTGTTCCTGGTTGGCTTTGTCTGGTTACTAAACTACGCACTGGCGAGTTACCCGGTTTCAGCGGTTCAAGTCCCTTATTATCGTTCGTTTAATAACTGTCGTAGCGAAACTCGCCAAGAGTTTCGGCACCTCCTGTCGTAGCGAAACTCGCCAAGAGTTTCGGCACCTGCTGTCGTAGCGAAACTCGCCAAGAGTTTCGGCACCTGCTCATTCCGAAAGTCTTGGCGACTTTCGCTACGGACGAATCGGACAGCTATTGATCGAGTGGCCCTTAGCAAGCAGACGCGAGATGCTTCAATGAAAAACATGCGATTGTTACTCACAATATTGAACCAGCTCTCGTAGCCAGGATTCCCTTCATGTCTCGTTCCAAATCCGCTTCGCCCCCTGATCCGTCGATCTTTGAATCGATTGCGTGCTACTACTGTGGTGGAACGTCCCACCGCAAATTCTTGATGGCGCAAGACGATCTGACTGGCAAGCCAGGTGATTTTTGTTTCGTTACTTGCGATGCATGTGGCTTGGTCTATCAAAATCCGCGAATCGACGTGGCCAACATCAAAGACTATTACGATGAAGAGTACATCGCGCACCGAAAAAAGCAGGACTGGGGAATGCTTACGTGGTTTTATAACCATGCTATGAGCAAGCATGATCGCGAGAAGGTCAAGCTAATCAGCAAGTATGTCGCGCTAGATTCAAGTAGCCATGTACTGGACGTTGGCTGCGGGGCAGCCACATTTCTGTTGCGCCTCAAAGATCTGGTTGGTACACACGTGACCGGCGTCGATTTCAAAGATCTTTCACAACTTCCTGGTTTTGATAAGATCGATTTTCGTTGTGGTTTGTTGTATGAACAGGATTTCGGCCAGCAGGTGTTCGAACTGATAACGATGTGGCATTTTCTTGAACACGATTACGATCCGCTGAATTCGCTGGCTGTGGCCCGTGACCGACTGGCAAGCGATGGACGGCTGATCATCGAAGTTCCGAGGTTGGACAGTCTGTCGTTTAAGTTGTATGGTAAGCGTTGGGCTGGATTGCAAGCGCCACAGCACACTGTACTTTACGATCGCAAGATGTTGCTTCAGTTCATTGAGAAGGCGGGATTGGAGTTGGTCGATTATCTTCCTTACGGTGCATTTCCTGCTTATTTCTATCTTTTCGCCGGAATTGCCTTCAAGTTACGCAAAGGCCGAGGACTCGACTTCGCCAAGGCGATTTATCCCTATTTTTTAGGGCAAATTCTGCTCAGCCCAGTGCTGCTGTTTGAGCATCATTTGAATTTAGCCATGCAGACGGTCGTCTGTAAGAGGTCCTCATGACTACTGGAAGCAATAAGCCGTCGCTGAGTCTATTGGATTGGTGCCAAATCCTATTGCAGATCATCGCCGGTTTCACAGTTATGACAGTTGGTTCACTGGCGACACTGCTGATCGCCGTGGTTACGTTGTTTCAAGCTCGCGACTTTTACGCGAGTTACCTTATTGCACCGACGGCACGCATTGCCCTTTGGATCGCTGGAATAAAATTCGTTGTGCACGAAAAGCAGTACTTGGGCCGTACACAAACTGTCTATATTGCCAATCACGCATCAACCTTGGACGTCTTCATTTTGACCGCCATGCGGCTTCCCAATACGCGTTTTTTTCTTAGTGGCCATTTACGAAAAAAGTTTCCTCCCTTGGGTTTACTTGGATACCTGGCGGGCGTATTCTGGACAGTTCCTCAGGAGTTTCCGGAGCGTCGGGTCGAGATCTTCAAACGTGCGGAGCGAGTTCTTCGGAGAACTGGCGAATCCGTTTTCTTGAGTCCAGAGGGAAACAAAGGCTCGATAGGAAATATCGCACTTTTTAATAAGGGTGCTTTTCATCTCGCCACCAACCTGTCCGCACCCATCGTGCCGATGTACTTTGCGATACCAACAGAGATGAACCCGGGCTGGGGATACAAATTTAGGCCAGGCATAGTGCACATCTATGTTCAACCTCCAATCCCGACTAACGATTGGAAACTAGAAGACTTGGACGAGAATCGCCAGAAGATGCATCGCACCTTTTTGGAACTACAGAATCGTTACGAAGGTAAATAATGGACCGAAAGCTATGGGGCTCGCAGGCCGCTGGTTTCGTATCGCTGGTCCACATGCTTGTGGAGCGTGCTGAAGCTCAGCCCGACCAAAGAGCCTATACCTACTTAGTAGATGGTATCACCGAGAGTGACACGCTGACCTATCGGCAACTTGATCGGCGAAGTCGAGAGATCGCAGTGATGCTGCAAAGTGTGTTAGACCAGGGAGACCGAGCGTTGTTGATGTATTCACCCGGGTTGGATTTTGTGTCGGCTTTTTTCGGATGTTTGTGCGCTGGCGTGATTGCCGTACCCGTGTATCCACCTCAACCTTCGCGTCCCGAACGCAGCCTACCGCGCCTTCGAGCCATCTACAGTGAGTCCGGAGCCAAGGCAATTCTCTGCACCGAAGATGTTTTCTGTAAGTTTGCAACTCTGTTCCAGAGCGATCCCGAACTTTCAACGTGCCCTCTGTTGGCAACGGACCACTATGGACTGGAAGACATCGATAC
>JBBRJI010000530.1:0-4799 GCA_038219625.1 Pirellulales bacterium
TTTTGTTCCAAGAAAAATTTTTTTTAGACAATATCGCTAGCCCATCGTTTTGGGGCTTGACCCCGATGGTTGCGTTTTGGCGTACTACAAATGGTCGTTCAAACTCCCGTTCGCCTGGGATTTGCCCGCCTTCGGCGGGCAATGCCGAGGCGAACGGGTGGATTCGCGAGTGGCGGCCGTTAGTACGCCAAAACAAGGTTGGAGGGGGACAAGCTACCCACCAACCTGAACAAGGTTGGAGGGGACAAGCCACCCACCAACCTGAATCGCCAGATCGCAGAACGGAACAAATCTCGCATCAACGCATTTTTCGTAAGCTGATATTTGTCACACAGCCCAGGCGGTGTCTCCTGCCCTAGATTTTTTGCTTTCCTTTAGTCTCATTCCGTCGGCGGGTTAACGTTTTGGAATTGTGTGGATGCGTGGCGGTCTGCACAGGCAGGACATCAGTCGGCGGAGCGACTGATCTACGTATATCCGTTCGCTTTACAACATGGGTTTCAGTTCCAACCCCATAAAACTGGTTTGTTTTTTTGAATGATTCTCCGCTTACGGAGCACAATCTATTGAATTTTCGTGACGGGTGCTGCGAAGTCCTTTCCAAATGGTTATCGTGAAGGCATAGGGTTTGTTGGACAAGCTTGGTTTCCCGCTAATGAGAACATTTCTAGTGGTATGTCGCAGCTTAAAGTTGGCTTGGTGGGCGTCGCCACCATTCAGGGAATACCTACTGGGTTTGGCAATTCTCATTGTTTTCGCAGCTCGCTCCGAATCGTCGGAAATCGACGACGTCAAAAACTTCTATCGCACGGGAGACTATGAAGCGTGCATTAAATTGGCGGCAGGGCAGGTGGAACGGGGTGTTTGGAACGAGCTTTGGCCCCGTATGCTAATCGAGTCTTATTTAGTGACAGGCAACTATCCCGCTGCATTGCAAGCGTATGAAAAGGCCCTGGAGCGATTTGCGGAAAGCATTCGATTACGACTCCTCGGTGTACGTGTGTACAAGATGAACAATTCGCTCATCAAGGCAAATGAGCAATTGGCTTACCTGGATGCTATGCTGATTCGAAGCCCTTGGAAATTTAGCAACAGAAGCGATATTGTGCCGGTTGGAGAATTCTTTTTAGCGAGAGGCGAGGATCCTAAAGAAGTCCTCAAAAACTGCTACGATCAAGGCGTTAAGTCCAATTCCCCAGCGGATGCTTTTGAAGCGCACGTGGCAACCGCTCGCATGGCCATCGAAAAAAACGACGACAAGGTCGCATCGCAGTCGCTTGCCAAGGCCATCAAGTTAGACGAGACCGATCCCGAAGTCTACTTTCTGCTAGGTAAGAGTTGGAACGCGACCGACCCAACTAAAGCCAAGGAGTACTTCGCCAAATCTATGGAATTGAACCCACGCTATGTGCCAGGTTTGGTCCATCTCGCTGAGGCTATAATGTCGGCCGAAAATTACGACTCCGCCGAGAAAGTTTTGGCAGAAGTCGAAAAGGTAAACCCGAATCTCCCTAGACTTTGGGCCTTGAGAGCAGCCATCGCCCACTTGCAAGGTCGCTACGAGTCCGAGGGGGAATCGCGACGCTTAGCGCTTGTTCCTTGGAATCTGAATCCAGAAGTCGATTACACCATCGGTAAGCAGTTATCCATGCACTATCGATTTACTGAGTCAACCGACTACCAACGTCGAGCATTGAAAATGGATGCCGAATATACTCCGGCTAAGACGCAGTTGGCGCAAGACCTTCTTAGGTTGGGCCAAACAGACCAAGGATGGGAAATCGTGGACAACGTCCGAACGAAAGATCCCTACGATGTGACCATCTTCAATCTAAAACAGCTCAAGACCGAATTGGAAAAATTCACGACGCTGGAAGCTCCTGGTTTTGCGATCCGTATGGACGCTCGTGAAGCCAGAATCTACGGCCAGGACGTCGTCCAACTGCTGAGTGAGGCTCGGGAAGTGCTAACAAAAAAATATGCAGTCCAATTGGAGGAGCCAGTTTACGTTGAGATCTTTCCTAAACAGAAAGAGTTTGCCATTCGCACCTTTGGATTGCCAGGTGGCGAAGGATTTTTGGGTGTCTGTTTCGGGCGATTGATCACTGCCAATTCACCGGCGGCTCTTCAGGTCGATTCCAATTGGAAGTCGGTACTTTGGCATGAATACTGTCACGTGGTTACCCTTCAGAAGACCAAGAACAGAATGCCGCGATGGCTTTCCGAGGGCATCTCGGTTTACGAAGAACAGCAAAGAAATCCTACTTGGGGACAGTCGATGGACCCAACTTATCGCGAAATGATACTGGGTACCGGTTTGGTACCAGTAAGTCAACTTAGCGGTGCATTTTTGCAACCCAAAACGCCAATGCACTTGCAGTTTGCGTATTATGAGTCGTCGTTGGTGGTGGAATACTGGATTGAAAAGTATGGCATTGAGGTGATGCGCCGATTGCTTGACGATCTGTCGATCGGTATGCCGGCATCGGAAGCACTTAAGCGAGCACCTGGGACAATAGAACTGCATGACAACGATTTTCGGGACTACGCGATGGCTTTGGCCGCAAAGTATGGCGAGGGAGTCGATTTCGATCGTGCGAAACCGGAAGTTAAAGTGGAACTTGCAACTTGGTTGGAGGAGCACCCTCAATCGTACTGGGGGTTTCGAACTCAATGCCAAGCGTTCATAAGCGCCAAGAAATGGGACGAAGCCCTCGCGGTAGCGGAAAAACTCCGAGAGATGCTGCCGGACGATAGGTCTAACGAAGGAGTCTATGCATTGCTCGCGAGCATTCACCGAGGCAAAGGAAATGAAGTCGAAGAGCGATCTTCGTTGCTCGAGCTCAGCTCGCGATCCTCGGACTGTCGTGAAGCCCTTGTTCGACTAATGGAGATCGATGAGAAGCGAGGAGATTGGCCATCGCTTGTACAATGGTGCGAGCAGATGCAAGCTATCAATCCTGTTCGGAGTGATCTTCAGAGACTGCGTTCCATGGCTTACGAAAAGGTTGGGAATCCAGCAAAGGCGGCAGAAGCCCTTGCCGCCAGCCTGGATTTGCAGCCCACAGACCCTGCCAACATCCACTACCGCTTGGCGGTAGCGCATAATGCGATTGGGCAAACCAAGCTTGCCAAGCGGCAAGTGTTGATGGCCTTGGAGGAATCGCCTCGCTACAGGGACGCGTTGAAATTATTGTTGGAGATAAATAAAGAATCCGAGTCTGGATCCTCGAGCTCAACGAAAGGAACGGAAGAGCCATGAATGGTGTTACGTACAGGAGAGTATTTGTGGCGTTGCTGTTGATCGCTACTTTTTCGATGGTTGTGATTGGGCAACAATGGGGCAGACGCGGTAGAAATCGGGACTGGCAGTCTGTTGGTCGGAATGGAGTTCCAACTTGGGATGTCGATAAACAGTTCAGCAACGACATGTTTACTTTTGTCCGCATCAAATACGACTCAAACGGATACGGTCGAGGAGCAGGCTGGGACACCGATTTCCGCGACAGCGACTTAAATTTTTCTTTGCGGTTAAAGCAGTTGACGTCATTGAATGTCAATCCGGAACCGATCGTCCTCGAGTTGACGGACCCGAAGCTCTTTGACTATCCATTCATTTACATCATCGAACCCGGTGCGCTTTCGTTCCATCCAGAAGAAGTGACCGCCTTGCGGCGCTACTTGCTCAACGGAGGCTTTTTGATGGTCGACGATTTTTGGGGAGATGAAGAGTACTACAATTTCTACCAAGAAATCCGACGCGTTTTTCCGGATCGTGAACCGATGGAATTGCCTTTGGAGCATGAGATATTCCATTGTGTTTATGATTTAAAAGAGAAGCCTCAGTTGCCAAGTATCGGAATCGCCCAGGCCGGGCGTAGCACCGGAGTGACTTGGGAGTCGAGATGGGGCTCGGACACCAGCGTTCCTCACTACCGTGCCATTCGCGATGATGCAAATCGAATCATGGTTTTCATTTGTCACAATACAGATCTGGGGGACGGTTGGGAGCGCGAGGGAGAAGATCCCTGGTACTTCGAGGAGTTCTCCGTAAAAAAGGCCTATCCGCTTGGGATCAACATTGTGACTTATGCGATGACGCATTGAAGGGAAAGGGGGAAGGGAGAAGGCTTATCCCTTAAGGCAAACACAGAATTTCAAATTGCAAATTGCAAATTGCATTTAGAAACTCAAGTTCCGCCAACCCTCAACCCTCAACACTCAACCCTCAACACTCAACACTCAACACTCAAACTTCAAACTTCAGCCCTCGCATTCCAGGACTTTTCACCTTGAGCACTGTCACTCAGAAATACGAAGAAGAAGCAGCGATCGTTAAGCAGATACGCGACGGCCGAGCGAGGATCGATGCTGAGCTTTCCAAGACGATCGTTGGGCAAAAGGAGGTCATCGAACAGCTTCTCATTTGCCTCTTCTCCGGTTCGCACTGTTTGATCACCGGAGCGCCAGGTTTGGCCAAAACATTGCTGGTTCGTAGCGTTGCGCAGGTGTTCCATTTGGAATTTCGTCGTATCCAGTTCACTCCCGATCTTATGCCTGCAGACATTACGGGAACCGAGATTTTGGACGAAGTCGACGGACGGCGTGTCTTGCAATTCGTCAAAGGGCCCGTCTTCGCAAACGTGATTTTGGCGGACGAAATCAATCGAACACCTCCCAAGACCCAAGCGGCCTTGTTGGAAGCCATGCAAGAGCACCAGGTCACTTCGGCAGGCAAACGATTCACGTTGCCCGAGCCCTTCTTCGTATTGGCTACTCAAAACCCCATTGAGATGGAG
>JBBRJI010000531.1:0-4781 GCA_038219625.1 Pirellulales bacterium
CGCGTGGATTTGTTTTGCTTTTCCCACTGACCAATCGCCGAAGCGACCGCTAAGAGAACCTGCTGCGCCAAATCTTGAGCATCGGCCTCCTGCAATCCGCGAGCCGCCGCAGTCCGTACGATCACCGGCCGATAGATCGCAACGAATTGTTCCCACGCTACCCGGTTTTCCGGATCTTTGACCTGAATAATCAGGCTTTCTCGCGTTTCGGGGAACTGAGTCACGGTGAGTTTCTGCTGCCAATGGAAAACGGATAGTTTACCCTACAGCAGTTAAACACGCGATTTTGGATTCCTTACACGAAAAGAACTTTGCATCCTGCCGGACAAGCCGGCGAGGGGATCTGGTTTTTCCGACACGTTTTCTAACTTGAAAACTTACGCTCGTGTCGGGCAAGCCGACATGGGGCGAAGAGCGATGAGCGAACGATTAGCCCCCTGCTGGCTCGTCCAGCAGGAGCTAAAGTTTTACTGTTAACACCGTCGCCCCCAAACACCGCCTCCCCGGTTGGCTTGCCCAACCGGAAGGAAAGTTTTTCTTAGCGGGCAAGACAACCCTTGTGCCTCCATTGGACGTTGAAGCACTGCGCGGCCGGGATTGAAACTTCGCTTCCTGCCGGACAAGCCGGCGAGGGGAGCCGAGTTTTTCGGGCTCGTTTGCTAACTTCAAAACTCGCGCTCATGTCGGACAAGCCGACGTGGGGCGAAGCGCGATAGGCAAACTCGAATCGGCGATCATGGATTCGATCGCGCCGCGACACGCTTCACATTCTGCGAGGTGGCTTTCGGCGGCTGCGACTTCATCCGGGGTTAAGTCACCCGAGAACAGAAGCGGTATTTCCGATTTAGGCAAACAAACATTCGATGGTTTCATGGGAACTCGCTCCAAATATCAGATACTTCATCGAGTTTTTCTTTGAGCCTCTTCATGACGCGATAGCGTGCAAGATAGACTGCTCCATTGCTTCGACAGTGAGACGTGGCGACATCCTCGATCGATTGATCTTCGATGGTCGACTGCCAGAACATGGTCCAGGTTGCGGCCGTGAATTCATGTCGCACTTGTTCCGACGCCCAACGAAATGCTTCCATGCGACTTTCGCGCACCAGTTCGACGCTCGGATCTGCATCGCGTTGTGGAATCGCATGTAGCAATTCCTGCACGCTGCTGGATCCGGTTTCCAGCTCTCGACGGCTCGCGCGATCGTCAAGAAGACTTGTTGAGCCAAATCATCGGCGTCGGCATCTTGCAAGCCACGACTTCGCGCCAGCCGGTACACTACTGGTCGGTAGATAGCCAGAAAAGCAGACCAAGCAGCGACATCCGCTGGGTCTTAAACGCGTAAAATCAGGCTTTCGCTCGTTTTCGGCCAATCGTTCATGTGATCTCCCTAAGAGAATCATTTTCGATCGGCAGAAATCTTTCACGGAGGCTGCGGAATTTTCGACGTTTCGGTATGCAATTAGTGTATTGCGTGGTCGAGATTGAATCTTCGCTTCCTGCCGGACGAGCCGGCGAGGGGAGACGGGTTGTTTCGCGCGTTATCTAACCTCAAAACTTCCGCTCATGTCGGCAAGCCGACATGGGGCGAAAGACGACGTACCGCCATCGCCTCGATCCGTAGCAAGCAAAGTGAAAGGTCTTTCGCGCTAGATCCAGCTTGAATCTGCGGCGAATATACTATAATGAGTGCTGTCAAGAGAACGTATACCAGGTGCGAAAGGTTGCTCCAAAAATGAATTCACCGACGCACGATCAATGGTGGGCGCTCCACTTAAGGACCGCTCGCGGTGCTCGACTTACGAGCGACGAGCTCGCCATCTACGAAGCTGGTCGGTCGCAATTTGAAAACGACGAATCTGCTGAGTTGGTTTGGGAGTCAGCCAAACGAGGCGCCTTGGCGAGTCGCGCAAGTGTCATTGAGCTTAGCGGCAAGCATCGTGAACTCGAATCGAAACGTCAAATGCTGGATCAGGAAATTAAGGATCTTGAATCGCGGCTGGGTGAATCTGTGAAGCAGGCAATTGGCGTTGCGGACTAAGACGCTTGGCGCACCACAAACACAATGAAGTGCGAATTGCCTATGACGGTTACTTCGGATACTGCGGTGTGCGAGACGAAGAAACCGGCGGAGAGTTTACTGTCGATCATTTCGTGCCAACTTCGCAAGGTGGCGACGATGCAGGTGAGAATCTTGTCTACTGCTGCTTTCGCTGCAATCTTTACAAGGCGGATTTCCATCCGAACGACGTCGATCAGGCAGACGGCCATGTATTGATCCATCCACTTCAACCGGATAGATCGAACCACGTCCTGATGAAGCATCGGGAAGGGAGACTCGATCCTCTTACGGAGACAGGGCGATTTCATATCGCGTTACTTCACTTGAATCGTCCAGCTTTGGTTGCCTATCGGCTACAGAAGCGTCTGGTCGAACTTCGCGACGCACGGCGACTGCTCCTGATCGGGGAAAACCGTGAACTACAGGCGATTATTGCGGCCCAACAAACTTATATTCGCAGACTGGAACGTTTGCTTGACCGCGAAGCCTCCGAGTAGCTAATAGGCTACAGGGTTGGAGCTGTGCCTGCCCGCAAGCCGGCAACCGTCTTTCCCGCGTATAGAGAATCGGCTGGAGCGCCTTGACTATCTCATCAGAGAATTCGTCGTTGCCCATTTTCCATTTCAATACGGCAAATAATTCTTCGTGAGTGAGAGGCGACTGCGGCTTTCCTCTCGCGTCGTCGGAATGGAGGTTGTTGAACTCCATGATCGCATTACTAAGACTTCGCTGCGGAGCGAGAGGCAACGCATTCGCTTGATCCGCAGAACGATAGGTGATCTTGACAATTTTGCCATTACCGCGTGCTCGGGAATATCAGGATTGATCTCGCGGATTGGGCGAGGTTCCTTGTCGATGATCAATCGCAGGACGCTGTAGCTGGATTCGGCACGGAAGGGCGCATGGCCGGTACACATGGCGTAGAGGACGCTGCCAAGACTGAACAAGTCGCTCCGATGATCGACTGTTTCGGCGCGAGCTTGTTCAGGCGACATGTACTGCGGAGTGCCAGCAAGTGTGCCAGGGCGAGTGAGACTGGCGTTGTCGACGGCGCGGGCTAAACCAAAGTCCATCAACTGTACGCGTTCGACGTTTTGGTCGAGAAAGATGTTGGCGGGTTTGATGTCGCGATGGATGATGCCTTGTGCGTGCGCGGCGGCGAGTCCCTTGGCGGCTTGCATGCCGATGCGCAGGATCTCGCGAACTTCCAACGGCCCCTTATCGTTGAGCCGCTTTTGAAGCGAGACGCCACGCGAGTAGGTCATCACCAGATACACACTGGTCGAACCGCCCGCAGCGTCCGGCCTTTTTCGAGTCAGCGCGTTAACGATTGCATTTCGAGTAATTCGCGTGAGCCAAACACGAAACGGTGGCTGTTGTGAGTCAGGCTCCCAATCCTCAATCGCCCTTGCGACCGACAGGAAAACTTGCTGGGCCAAATCGTCGGCATCAGCGTGTTGCGAGCCTCGCCCACACGCCATCCGGACCACCACCGGCCGATAAATTGCCAGAAAATCCGACCACGAAGCCGCATCCGCAGGGTCTTTGACCCTTAAAATCAGGCTTTCATTCGTTTCTGGCCAGTGGTGCATTTGAGTTCCTCTGTAAGTTACACACAGGAACCCAGTTTATCTTTCAAAAGATTTTCCAGGCGGCAGGACGGCTGGAGCCCGACGATTTGTCTACAAAGCTTTTGCAATTCCAGCGGACAGCATGAGTCCGAACATCATTAGCGGAGACAGAATCCTCGCAAGAAAACGGTTGCCGCAAGATCGCGTTACCAAGCGCGGCGATTTGATTGTGTATCGCAACCCTTTGCCGACAGGGGCACGCAGGATTGTTGGTCGGGTTGTGGCCGTTGCAGGTGACCAGATCGAAATCCGAGGCGAGCATTTGCTCATCAATGGCAATGAATTGGTACATGAAAGCGTTCCCGACGAGAGTTCGAAGGCTCTTGTCCAACGTTCAAAAGGGCGAGTTGTTTATGAAGTGAACTCCGACCGGCGCTATATCGTGTCCCACGGCGACTCTTCGGATGGTGATCATGGTGAAGAATCAGAAGTAGAGTGTCCCCTTTTGGGGCCATCGTGTCCCCTTTTGGGGCCATCCGTCGAAACTGGCACTGCGACAGATCGATTTACTTTGCAAAGAACACAAAATCGCCCCTGCGTTTTCTGCCTATCGAAGGCAATGATCAGTTGCTACGTTGTCCGACGTCCAGACCATCCGGCGGCTTTCAATTCCAACTTCAAGCCGAGAACGTTGGCGACGGCTTCTACATTGGATCGTTTCGCATCCTTGCCGGACTCGATGTCGCGAATTGTTCCTGAATTGGGAATGGATGCAGCCTTTGCCACCGCGTACCAAGTTAGCCCTTGAGACTCACGGGCTTCACGCAAACGATCCGCGATGGTGCTATTGAGTGGGCGACTCTCCCCCGAAAAACAACATCAAAAATGCCATGATCCGAGCGACCGTTCGTGTATAATCGTGTGAGTCATGACTGACTTGTTTCGGTAATGTTTAGGATCGTTAGCAATTGCCGGACAAATGATTCTAACAAGATTCTGCCTTTAGCAGCCTACGAGATCGATGGCCCGAGCATGGCTCGCTCGCTGGTCAGGATGGCGATCGAGTGGTGCGGGATCATTGCCTTCATATAGGACACGTCGTCGACGGTCCGCTGGCTGCGTGCCAGCCACAGCGCCAGCGCGAAGAC
>JBBRJI010000532.1:0-4775 GCA_038219625.1 Pirellulales bacterium
CGATGGCCCGTTCGTTTTCAGTTCCTTCGATTACAGTCAGTTCGATCTCCTTGCCCCCCACAGTTAATCTGGCTGGTTCGGATAACGTTGTGAAGGGAGCTGGGGCGCTAGTCATTTATTCATTCCAGGAGTGATGGAGCAATCAACGCGAAACAATGAACGTGTGTTTCGAATGTTAGCGAAGACCGATTTGCACAAGTTCAATCGGTGAGGAGGATAAAAAGAGTGTAACGTTTTAGAACGTGTTCGACAATCAAGCTGCGAGAATGCTTCGCCCGATTTTCATCATCTCGTGAGCATCGATAAACTGGCTGTTGCTTGTGAAAAGCTGCTGAATCGCTCGTTTGTGAATTTTCATTTTCAAACCTCCAACTCCGAGAGCGCCATAGTCGAACCGGTTGCCTCGCTGTACGGCTTGATCGGTAACTTGAATACCAAAGAGTCCTGCCGGTGGGACTGCATTAAGATCGATTGCAGCCCGAAGGTTTGCTCCAAGATTCAGTAATTCGGCGTTCAGCAATTCAGCCCCAGCCGCACCGCACGCGAAAACCGCAGTTGATTCTTTGAGAGCCGCCTTTAAATTTGTTTCGTTCTCAACACCAAGTGCCGTGAGCTTTTCGGTTGCAACTCCATGTTGACCGAGCTTCTGAATTGTCTCTTGGGCTCGAGTCGCGTTTCGGCTGCCGACGATCACTGCTCCACCAAGGCTGGTCACAAGCGTGCAGACGGCCTGACCGACTGCACCGGTGGCTGCAAGAACAAGCGATTTTCCGTTAGACAAATCGAAATGCTTAGAAGCAGACAGCACTGCTGCGGCGGCTGTGGAGTTGCATCCGTTGCTATCGAACATTATCGAAACGCGAAACGGATCAAAAAGTGCCGAACGAGCGGCCGAAGCAATCTCATGCCCGACATGAACGTCAGACCCGCCGACGAAGATTGCTGTCGAATGGAGGTCGGAAGGCCCACGCGTGAACATCGCTCCGTGCACCAAACTGCGAACCGCAGGTGGACGCACTCGACTGTATTGAAAAAGATGATCCACACCCGCGTCGACCGCAACGACTCCATCGAAGACGCTAGCGTGTTCGTCGGAGTCGAGTTGGATAAGGATCTTTTTTTTCGTAGACAATGTATTCTCGAGAGCTTTTGGATTTCTCGTAGCTGAAGTCGTAAGACTTCAGATTACCCCCGGAGGGCAAAACTCTTACGAGTTCTGCTACGAAACGCTTGGACGACTTTTAGAATCCCTTGAATGGATGTGAAGCCGTATCTTTCTTGGCTACACATTCGTCGACCGATGGCTTTTTGCCCATCGCATTGATGATCGATTGCTTCACTGCTTCGTAGTTGTAGTCGAAAATCTTCTTGTTATCTTCAGCGGCTGGGTGGATGAAGACTCCGCAAACGATACATAGGCTCTCTGCCTGGTCTTTGGGGATGGTTCCGTCTGCAACCGCGTCGGTCACGGCTTTCGCGACGGCAAACTGTGCAGGGCCGAACATTTGTACGGCTTGCTTCATTCCCTTGATCGTTACTTTGGTAATGGTAACGGTAGCCGGTTTAACCAAAAGGTTTGGCTCGAGGACAGCCAAAAGGTTCGTGTGGCCTTCGCTTTGAGTTGAAAGAGCGTTGGCGAAAGCAGCGCCTACCGGTCCATCCTTGCTGCCGATCATCAGGTCAACGTGAGCGATTTCATTGCCATCGCCATACAAGGCTTCACCGATATAAAACGACATTGCTAGTTCTCCGGGCTAATAAAGAGAGTGTTGGAATTTGCACTACTAAGCCTGGAAAAGGTAGCAAAGTAGAACAAAGTTGCAACCACATGCTTGCAATCCTGGCAACAAAAATTCCATTTGGGGAGTGCCCTGATTTCTCCGATTTGGGCGGTTTCAAGGGGCGTAGAAGCCGTTTATGCCATGCAAATCAGCCTGTTTCAGCGTTCAAACATAAGAAAATTGTGGTATTCAGCCGGGATTGAGTGTATGTTTGAATTGAATCGGCAAATGAGCGGATATTACGGAACGAAATTTGCCTAATAGAATTTCAATCTTTGGCTCAGCGGACGTGTAAATTTCCTCTCGAAAATTCAGTTATTGATTTCGTAGTTGTTTTTCCCTTTCCCAAAATTGTTATTGGATCATGAGTTTTTATTGCCGAAATTGGATCAAACTGTCGCTCCTCTCAAGCATGGCGTTTTCGCTTTCACCAGCCCTCGCACGAGCGACCGACGAGGGAGTTGTTGACGGACCGGTTACTAGCCAGGCTGCCGCTGGAGAGAAAACTAAGTCTGTTCCATTAAAAAGCACCAAGCGACTCGGTGAAGAGCCTGCTGTCGAAGTCGAATTTTTTGCTGCTTTGGATTCGGGCGATCTAGAAATCGACTTTATCCCGCGAGACGTCAAAGAATCGACCGTCATTTTTCGCAATGTTACTGACAAGCCGATGCAAGTGAAGCTTCCTGAAACCTTTGGTGCCTTGCCCGTTTTGGCACAAGGCTTCGGCGGCGGCGGGATGGGCGGCGGCGGAATGGGTGGTGGCGGAATGGGTGGTGGAGGTATGGGAGGCGGCGGAATGGGTGGTGGCGGTGGTCAAGGTATGGGCGGTGGAATGGGTGGCGGCGGAATGGGTGGCGGTGGAGGTATGGGTGGCGGTGGAATGGGCGGCGGTGGAGGTGGAATGTTCCGCGTAGAAGCCGACAAACCTCGGAAGTTATCTGCTGCAACGGTCTGTCTTGAAGAAGGCAAACCAGACCCAAATCCACGTATGAAGTACCGGATTGTTCGCCTGGAAGAAGTAAACCCGTCTCCCGAAGTTGCCGAAGTTTGCAAGGCTTTGGGCTACGGGAAAATCGCTCAGACCACTGCACAAGCTGCCGCGTGGCATCTGGCCAACGGAATGTCTTGGGACAAGCTATCGACACTTCCTCGTGTGGTTTCCAAATACACGGGAATCGAATACTACTTCTCTAACTACGAAATTCAAGCGGCGATGCGGGTCGTTGCAGCGGTCAAAGTTGCAACCAGTCATCTCGACTACGAGAATGAATCCGAAACGTCCTCCGAAGGCGTTTCGAAATCAGACTCGCAGTAGTAAGGCGAGCGGCAGATTGGAAGTAACCAAAAGTAGATTGGGACCAGTGTCCCGATCGCTTGTCAGGACGGGACAATAGCTCCATCCTATGCTCCGTTTCAGCATGTATCTTTTACGCTGTCGCGGCTCCTAAGTTCGGCAAGCAAATTTTTGATCAATCGCTGAAACCAGAGCCAACGCCTCAAAAGGGACCTTGGCGACTTGGTTCTCGTCGAATACGCTCGCAAAGGCTTTCTCGAACAAGACCCTTTGCCTTCTAACAGAAATTGTTTTCCAGAGTGACTACTTGGCGCGACGAGTATCCATTTGAATCTCACTACATGGAGATCCCCATAGTCGCCGTTCGCTCCGCGAACGAGCACCACTTTCGCGGAGCAAAAGGCGACACGAATCGTCCGAACAACCCCAAAATTCACTACATCGACCAAGGACCCCAAGCCAGTGCAGCCACGGCCAGTGCAGCCGCTGCTAGCGAATCCCCAAATACAGCAGCCCCGCAAACAATTCTCTGCGTTCATGGCAATCCGACTTGGTCGTTTTACTATCGATCGATCGCGAGTAGATTCCAGAAGAACTACCGTGTCATTGCCGTCGACAACCTTGGATGCGGGCTGAGCGATAAGCCTGCGAACTATGATTACTGCCTGAAAAATCATACCAATAATCTAATCCAGTTGATCGATCAGCTGGATCTCAAAAACGTGCTGATGGTAGTTCACGATTGGGGCGGGGCAATTGGACTGGGTGCGGCTGTCGCCCGGCCGGAACGAATCGATAAACTCGTCATCCTGAACACGGCGGCCTTTGTTCCACCGTATATTCCGCTTCGGATTGCCGCCTGTCGTATTCCAATCATCGGTAGCTTAGCCATTCGATACGCCAATGCGTTTGCGTGGACTGCCACATGGATGGCGATTGATCGCCTAAAAAAATTACCGGCAGCCACTAAATCTGGCTTGCTATATCCGTATCGAACGCCAGCGGATCGTGTGGCCATCGATCGCTTCGTTCAAGACATTCCGATGCAAAGGAATCATCGAACTTGGGAAGTCCTGGATCAATTGGAGCGAGACTTGTCGAAGCTTTCTTTGAAACCAACAACGATGATTTGGGGAATGAAAGACTGGTGCTTCCGACCTGAATGCCTTGAACGATTGAGCGAACACCTACCGCAAGCGAAGATTCAAAAGCTAGAAGACGTTGGGCATTACGTCATGGAAGAAGCTCCAATGGAAGTCGGTCTTGCCATTGAAGAACTGCTACATGTGAAAGTGTAGTCCCAGTCGAATATCGAAATCATGAATATCGAATCACTGTTGGCACTTCCGCTAAGCTCGCTTGCATCGCTAAGACTCTCGCGTCGCGACTCCTTCGGAACATTCGTTGCAGCAGCTTGTCTCTTAGAAGCGTCTTCAATCAAGGCCGGGAACGTCCATCCGCAGGCTAGCTTCGATAACATGGACTATGGCCACTTTCGTCACTCTGCGGAAGTGACCGGAAAAACGATTGATACATTGTTTTCAAAAGCGTTTGATACAAGGAGCAAAGCCCCCTCGGTCGGTGATTGCATCTACGAAATGACTCATGCAACGAGTCAACAAGTCGGAGTCAACACGAACCTGGGCACGCTAATTCTGCTCGGTCCTTTACTAATTGCAACGCACAAGCTCGATTCAAAC
>JBBRJI010000533.1:0-4768 GCA_038219625.1 Pirellulales bacterium
AGCTAACGACAACTCGTCGCCTGCCTTCCTTCCATCTCACCTTTGCCAACGAGCCACCTATGAAACCAACAATCTACAACTTGGTTATCGCGTTAGCCTTTCTATCAACTGTCATCCCTAACGCTCACTCGCAAACCATCAAGAAGAACATTCCTTACTCGGAATCACCGCACGAACGTCAAGTTCTAGATATCTATGCGCCGGCCGATGCGAAGAGCTTGCCCGTTGTCTTTTGGATTCACGGCGGCGGTTGGCAAGCTGGTGATAAATCCGAAGTTCAACTTAAACCGCAGGCTTTTGTCGATCAGGGCTTTGTGTTTGTGTCGACCAACTATCGCTTGCTCCCCAACGTCGAAATGGGAACCATCATTCGCGATATCGCCAAGTCGATGGGCTGGGTGTACGAACATGTTGCGGAATACGGTGGCGACCCCAAACGAATCTTTGTGATGGGACATTCCGCCGGCGCTCAGCTAGCCGCCATTGTATGCACCGACGACCGCTACCTCAAAGAAGTTGGAGTTCCATTCTCGGTTCTCAAAGGTTGCGTGCCCGTCGATGGTGATACTTATGATGTTCCAGCGATCATCACCACCGCTGAAACTCGTCGACAAGTGCATGGCCAACCGCAAGCTAAGTTCGGGCATCGCGAAAAATTCGGAAACGATCCTGCCAAGCACATCGATTTCTCGGCCGTCACGCACATCGCCAAAGACAAAGGTATCCCTCCCTTCCTGATTTTGTACGTCAGCAGTCATCCGGACACGAGCGCGCAAGCAGATCGTCTGGCCTCGACGCTGAAGGGAGCCGAAGTTCCAGCGAAACTGCACGGCGCCAAGGACAGCACGCATTCGAAGGTCAACGAAGATATCGGTTTAGCCGCTGACCCTGGGACGAAAGCGATCTTTGAATTCACTTCTAATTTGCTGAAGTAAATTTGCTGAAGTAATAGCCAGTCCAGCCCGCTCCAATATCCTAATCGCCTGCGCTCCGGCAACTTACTCGTCCCTGCGGATCGCATTCCACGTTGAGACTAGGTCTGTTGCGTTGAGCAACTGTAGGCTACTTCTCGCGGAGACCGAGATGTTCGAGCCAGCGGCGAACGGGTTTGCCGTCGACGCTTACTGCTGGTTCAAGTGAAGCGGGTTTGATGACCTTGGCAGGATTGCGCAGACGCTCTTCCAACTCGGCGCGTTCGCGGCTGAGCTTGGCGCGTTCAAGCGACATTTCAATTTCGGCTTCGCGCAACTTGGCTTCCCACTCTTGCTGAATAGATGCCAGTTTCGCGCGCTCGAGCTTCACTAACTCATCCGAATCGAGCATTTGCGCGATTGCGGCGGCACCGATCGCGACACCTTCGCGAGTGTTCGCTTGCTGCTGGACGATCGCTTGCAGTTCAGCGATCTCAGCGTCGCGGCGTTCAATCTCGGCTTGCGTGATGCGGAGGATCTCTTCCACTTCGTTTCTATGGTTTTGATATTCTTCGGGATTAGCGGCCGCGGTTTCATTCTCCAGTTGCTGAAGAATCAAACGTTTGCGTTGCTCCCACGTCATGCTCTCTTGGCTGAGCTTGCCAAGGTTCAAGTGCGGCGCGTTATGAATACCAGCCATTTGAAGCCGCGCCAACTGGGTCGCAAGGTCAGCGTTCTGCTCGCGCAAATCAGCTATTTCGGCGGTCATGCTTGCAGTTGCATCGGCTTGATCACCGCCAGCGGTCGCATCTCCGTCGCGAGAATCAATTGCCCACGTGTTGCTGCGGATTGCTGCCAAGGTCTCGTGAAGCGATTCTATTTCAGCGTGCAGCTCAGCGATCATGGCCGAATCGGTCGGTTCATTCGCAGTGGATTTCCCAGTGGATCTTCCAGAGGTTCTCGAATCGGTTTGATGTTCATCCAAACTCCAGACCGTTTCTTTGGCTGCCATCAATTCAGCTTGCAGCGCGGCATTGGTTTCATACACAGCAGTCAGTTCGTCGCGCAGTTCAGCCAGCTTTGCGTTCGCTTCGTCTTCTGCATGCTGCCAGATCAATTCGTTATCGCGAAGCGACGCTTGCGCAGCGGCGAGCTCACGCTGCGATTCAGCCAGTCGCGCGGCCAACTCATTGTTAGCGTTCGCATCGCTGCACTGCTGAGTGTCACTCAGAGGAGTGTTACTCGGTTCGATGTTACTCGTTTCAGTATTTGCAGCCTGAAATTTAAACTGCTGCAACTTCGCATCGAGCATCAAGGACAATTGACTGGCAACTCGTTCAGCGATGCTGTCGACGACTTCGATAGAAATCGGCTGGCCAGTATCGGCTGGCGAATCGTCGAGCGAATTCCAGCAGGAAGGCTGAGTGCTAGCGGATTGCGAGTCGGCTGATTTCTGGTTGGTGGCGGAGAGTTGTTTGATCTGGTGTTCTAGCTTCGACGTGGCGGCTTCGAGGCGTTGGCTGCGCTCTATAAATTCGAGCTCATGAAGGTCGATCTCTTCAGCTCGGGTCGCCAACAACTTGTGCAGATCTTCGAGGGCAATGAGAGCCGCTTGGGCTTCGTTGGGTTCGTGCGTGCCGGGGCCTCCGTTGCGTTTGCCGCGGCCAAAGTTCGAGCGCGTGGTCTGCTCCGCTTGCTCGAGCTGCTTTCGTACGGTTTCGATCCAGGAGTCGATCTCCAACTTGGCCTGATTCGCCATTTTGCACCCACGTTTTGATTGCTGGCCATCGATAGGCCGCGCTGCCCAGACGTTCTTAAGGTCAGATTTCTTCAGGTCAGAGTAACGTAGCCCAGTTCAACCGTATCCCAGTTCAACTGAGCTCGGATGATCTCTGCTTGGCTCAAACTACTAGACGGTATTTATGCGCCTGCTAATGTTTCATACTTCGATTCGCCTCGTCCGTCAAAGATTGCTTGGTCAGGTGGCGACAAGACGGTGAACGTTGTGCTCGGTTTGACGGTTGTAACTGCTAGGAGTACGTGGGAACCTGCTGGCTTGTAATCCGGCGCGATCCGCCGTGCATCGGAAGTCGAGTGCGGCCATCCGAACACGATTAGCCATCCGAGCACGGCTAGCCAAACACCACTAACCACCCAAAATCCGCAAACTATATATTTTCGCTCTCCGTCGCACTTCTGCCAAGGCTTCTGGTAGGGTTGCTTTCACGCTATTATAAGGGACAAGATTGCGACGAGTCGCTTTCGCCGCAGTTAGCACAGTGCCGGGGTACATTGCCGGGATAAGAGTATGGTGAAGAGAAAAGAGACGGAACCAGCCGACTCGGTTGACTTCGAAAATTCCCTCGAAGAACTCGAAGTCATCGTTCGGAGGTTGGAGCAAGGTGGCGGGCCGCTGGAACAAGCCTTGGGCGATTACGCTCAAGCGATCGTTTTGCTTCGGGCCTGTCATGGGCGGTTGGAGCATGCGGAGCGAAAAATCGAAATCCTCAGCGGTGTCGACGCCAATGGAAATCCGGTTGTTCGCCAAGTAGACGACGAAGAGTTGAGCCTGGAAGATAAGCAGGAGAGTCGCGGTCAGCGGCGAACGGTCCCCCGCGCAACCGGCAAAAAAACAAGTCAAACGGACGACGAGGGATCCCTGTTCTGAGAAATCAATGTCAATAGCCTCCTCTGATATCAGTCTCAAAGACCGGCTGGCTCCACTGCGTGAACTCGTAGAGCAGGCGCTAGAAAACTACTTGCGGGTGACGGACGGTTGCCCTGCGCGGTTGGCCGACGCGATGCGTTACAGCGTCATGGCGCCGGGCAAGCGACTTCGTCCGCTTCTAACCCTGTTGGCCGCCGAAGCGGTGGGTGGCCATGCTCGATCTGCATTGCCGGCCGCCTGTGCGGTCGAAATGATTCACGCTTATTCGCTTATTCATGATGATTTGCCAGCCATGGACAACGACGACTTGCGGCGAGGTCTGCCGACTTGCCATCGCAAGTTCGACGAAGCGACCGCCATTTTGGCTGGAGATGCTTTGCAAGCTCTGGCGTTCGAGGTTCTGTCGCACGAATTGCCGGCTGACCGAGCTCTGAGATGTTGCCAAATCCTGTCGCGAGCATCGGGCCGGTGCCAATTGGTGGGTGGCCAAGCTGACGATCTGGCTGCAGAAGGCCGATTTGGGGACCAAGTTGCAGTAAACCAGTCGGTCGAGCACCTGCAAAGTATTCACTTGCGCAAAACTGCGGCGATAATTCAAGCCAGTTTATCCCTCGGAGCTGTAGCGTCTGGCGCATCGCCGAATCATCTTGAAATGGTAGAACGTTACGGTCGCGCTATCGGTTTGGCGTTCCAAGTAGTCGATGATTGCTTGGACGTCGAAAGTACGAGCGAGCAGATGGGAAAAAATACGCGTAAGGATAGCGTTCTGGGCAAGCTGACTTATCCGTCGCTGTTGGGGCTCCAAGAATCACGCCGCTGGGCTGACCAGTTGGTCGGGGAAGCTTGCAGTGCCATCGCGCCGCTGGGGTCTGCCGCCAGCAACTTGATTGACGTCGCGAAGTTTGTCGTTGATAGGAGCAATTAGTTCGCCATGCCAAAACTACTGGAACAAATTACGTCGGCTTATGACCTTCACGGCATGAGTCTTGGCGACTTGAAACAAGTTGGCGACGAGATCCGCGAGGTCCTCTGCGGCCTGCTCAGCATTCGCACCGCTCACTTTGCCTCGAACCTCGGCGTCGTCGAACTCTGCTTGGCCATGCACAGCGTCTTTGACTTTCGTCACGACCGACTGATCTGGGACACAGGCCATCAGATCTATCCGCACAAGCTGATCACCGGCCGCTAC
>JBBRJI010000534.1:0-4767 GCA_038219625.1 Pirellulales bacterium
GGTTCACTTGCTTTATTCCGATTGTGAAAAGTGAGCCGGAATTAGTTCCTGAGTGATGTGCGAGTGGACTTCAGCAGAAACGGCTTGGACTTATTCCGATCGACAACGAACAATCGCTATTCGTCCTCGACTTTGATCACATTGATCAAGTCGATTGATCCTTCCGTTGTTGGGATACAAACATGTTCCGAAGTTTAGATCGAAGTGTAGGCTGGCTAAGTCCAAGAAATTCACACGTCACGGATTGATGCCCACTGGAAAGTAAGATTCAAGGCTTTGGAGACTATCACGCGTCGCGATGATCGACGAAATGAGCTTTCGAGTTTTGCATTGATTGTCTAAAGAAGTTGGCTGACTTTGCCAACGAAGAGCACGTAGATCATAAGAAACAATGCGCCCTCGAACGCGGAGATCTTTTTGTCCTGAGTAAGCAGATAAAACAGCAATACGACGCCACCATAAACGGGCAGAGAAAAGTTAATCAGCTCTGCCGGCACGCTCAAGGAGCCGAAACAAGCTGCGATACCATGTATTGTCAATGCATTAAAGATGCACGAGCCCAGAACGTTCCCAACCGCAATCTGCGATTTTCCAGCGAAGGCTGCGATCACGCTAACGACAGATTCAGGCAAAGTCGTACCAATAGACAGCAATGTCATGGAGACGACCGCTTTACTGACCCCCAATTGTGTCGAGATATAGGATAGCGATTCAATTGTCTTGTTCGCAGCACTGTACCCAATCCAGATCCCTCGCATCTTGGCCGAAGAGCGTTTATTCGGCCAAGATCCTGAATACCAAAACTACATGCAAAAAGTTCGGTCAAGGCTGCTACCTGGTTTGTTCTAAGCCCTCTCGAATTGTTAGCGGAACGGCGCAAGCCGTCCGGTTAGTGTCCAGTAGTCACTAAACAGATGAAAGGTAGGAAGCAGTTGATAGGCAATACCATTTTAGAATGAACTGGGAAACGGACGCAACGACGCCGTCAGAGTTGCGTTTGCACGATGGACCTGTGTCCGGAACCAAAATAGTAACGTTGTTCCATCGGTTGTCCTTGGAAGAAACCATCGCCTCAGCAAGGATTGTCGAAACAATCAGAATGTCCCCATCGGCAATCTCTGTAGGCAATCCTTCAACTCCATCGTATGTTCGCTCGACAGTCGCAAGTCCTAGGATCAATCGCTGGTCGGTATCCACTTGCACTGCTCTAGCAATGCAATCTGAGAGAAAGGTTCGCAACACTTCTTTGTTTTCGTACCGGACCTCATGTGGAGTCAAGTTCCAAATTCTCATGGCTAAATACCGTAAAACTCCAAATAGGTCGATTCGTCGTTGAAACGTTCTTTCTCCTTTAGGAATTGCATCAAATGGATTCGTTTTCCGGACCAAGTCCCGAGTGAATCGGCTGCCATGAGCGCGATCGTACCTGGTAGGTCCATAAATAAATAGATGTCGTCTTCTTCTCGACTTTTAATCTCGTGTGCAATCTCGGCAGCAAGCCGAAACCATTGATCTGGAGTGGCAGGGTCGAGGGCCGAAGATTTCTTCACATAGCGCACGACACTCGCTGCATTGCCCACCAGTTCCTGCCATTCACGGATATCGCGAAACATGTCGTTTGCCCCGATCGAGAATGCTAAGCAAACACGACTCGAATCTGTTCCGGGATTTGCTGGTAGTTGGAATAGCTCTCTTTGTTCGGTTTGACCTACCTGTGGGCTTCGAAGGTTCTTGACGCGTCGCCCCAGTACGCCGATACGAAAGATTGATCCTCGTTCCGAATGAAGCATCTCAACATCGTACTGGTTGTTCATCTTCGTGCCCAGCAAGTAACCAAGTGTGATTTGAGTTCGCACCAAAAGTGAAATCCCCTTGCCGACTTGCTTTTGTTTTCCCATCCAATCTAAACATTCGTCAACCTTGGATTGAGTCTCATCGGACCAGCGTGGGTAGTTGGATGACAACATCGAAATACTTTCAAATGTGGGCGGGCAGCCGGCATTGGCGATTTGTGACCATCCGATGCGTGCGGATTCTATCTCTGTATCGCACCATGATTGATCGTTTGACGAAACAAAGGTCAGTAAGTCTCGATCATTTACTGCGGTGCGAGTAACTTCGTTGACCGCGATAAAGCGATCCAGTTCCGCTTTTAAGTCCATCGCATTTTGGTAACGGTCATTTGGGTCTTTTCGCAAGAGTCGCAGGCAAATTCCTTCTAGTTCGAGCGGAATATTCGCATTCCATTGGGTGGGTGGTGCCGGTACTCGCGTGAGGATGGCTTCGACAAACTGGAAATTATTGAGACCGTCAAATGAACACGGCTGCTTCTCTGTAAGTGCCTCATACAACATGACGCCAAGACTGTAGAGATCCGCCCGTCCGTCGAGGTTATTTAGGTTTTGAACGTGCTCTGGTGACATCCACGATTTCGTACCAGAGCGATCGTCTACCAATGAGTTCGTTGATACTGCTAGTCCAAAATCGATCAGTTTGAAACGTAGGATTGAGGTGTCGCGATTTATTTTGGTCGCAACCGACAAGATGTTATCGGGCTTGATGTCTCGGTGGATGACGCCATGAGCATGACACAAACTGAGGGTCTCGGCGAGTATAGAAAAAGCCTTAGCAATTTTTACCCAACTGCCGCGATTCGAGCTAAGCCAATGCTGAAAAGTTTTGCCGTCGATCCATTCCAAGACAATGTATGCGACCTCATACTCAGAATTTCCCACTTTTGCCCAACCGGATGGGTGAGCACTTAGGACCGTTGCGATTCCGTCAATGTCGAACGACGCCAGTCGCTTGGCCTCTTCGAGCCATCGATTTTTTTGTTTCGAGCTCGACTTCTCGCTAGTTACGGTCGATTGTGACTCAGGCTCCTGGTAAATCTTGATAGCAACGGTTCTTTGCAGAGTTGGATCAAAAGCCTTGTATACTTGGCTTTGTCCGCCATGTCCTGCGACCCCTAAAACCTTGAAATTGTCGATCAACTCAATGTCCGTACCTGTATTCCGTCGTAGGTGCGTTTGTTGAGGTTGATCAAAAATCTCCGTGGATTCGTTTTGGTCCTGTGGCATAATACTCACTCTCGATTTTCCCTTTGGTCGGTCCTCGTCTGACGGTTACCGCTTTGATTTCGGTCTGGGTTTCTTTGAGGTCGAGAATCGGTTTCGATGGGATTGGCCGCTGGTTCCACAAACTTCCTGTACTGTTTGACAACGTTCTTTTTGGGACGATCGCGTTGTTCAACTTGAGACTCGAAACCCAGGTAACCAAACAATACATCTTCGAAAGGATGCTCTTGATCGAAGTCGCGAAGAATCTGGCCAGAAATCATCGGTTCGTTATTGTCGAATGATTCACCGGCTGATTCCGCCAATTGCTTTAGTTCACCGTCCATATAAATTGGACTAACGCCAGGCTCGATTTTTGCAGCATCTCTGGATCCCATGCGTGGCTTCGAATGGCGCATAAACCAGACATGCCCACCGCGAGAAATTTTGAAGTTGTTTTTCTCGACAGCACTTGGATAACGCAATCTCTCGACGGGCAATTGGCTGGCTACCCATGCTTTCACCCTATCCTGAATACCGACAATGCTCTTCTCTTGGGCCCAATCCTCAAATTTAATATCTCTTCCAAACTCATCTACGATCGAATGAATGCGAGGTTGGCAATGTCCTAACCCGAGTGGTTTGCCGCCACCGAGTCGCCATGGAACCGAGCACGCTTGAACTAGCAACGCCAATTCTGCTTTGGTGAGCGCATGAAAGCTAATTGTTACATGGCCAGTGCAACCGGCGTCCAGCAAATAACATGTTTTGTTGACAGGCTGAATTGGGTTCGCGAGCAAACCGTCATTTCCGTACACGCCTTGGTTCGCAAACCTCCATGGCCCAGCGTCACCGGTTTCCGTTGTGGTTCGGTAAACCTTGTAACCTTTGAGCGGGTCGCTCGAAGATATCGAGTCGGGATCTGAGTTACTGCGATTGAATGCAACGCATCCCGGATGGGGTGGCATTAAGGGTGCTAGCGTCTCGCCAATCAAACGGGCCTTGCCATCCTTGAATACGATATTTTCGAATCGAAGCCTGCTCGCAAAGGGCTGAACTTGACGTTTTGGGTCGGGAGAAGCTTGCCCAAAGAGATCAGTAACCATGTCGACCTTTTCATCTTCATCTTGGAGGTAGTCAGGCAATACGTGTGGGAATTGATCGCGAAGTATAGCTTCCAGTCGCTGTCCTTTTCGCCCCCACCTCGCCCATTGAATACTAGCGATCTGGCTGGCTAAAGTTATCTCCTCTATATCAGGATTCGATGGTTCGATCCAAACCAAGTCTCCTTGCTTTAGTTCAGGACGAATTCCGTGTTTATTTCGCTCGCTGTAGATTTCCCAGACTTCACTAGGAACGGAGATTTCCGTCTTATCGCCACGAAAAAGTCCTTCTCGCTTTCCCTTTGGGTTGATTGGACGACCGGATAGTTTGAGTTGCCATGAATCCCAGGGAGCACTCTTCCAATCAGGAAATAATTTATCAATGGATCCGTCGTCATTCAGAGTAACCGCCATGTAAGTAACGCCGTTCGGGCTCGGGCGGGATTGATCGAGATCTCGGAAAACACGCAACGCTTCAACGGAAACAAGCTTCGTTTCACCTAACTCTAAGATGCCATTTCGATAAGCATTTCCAGGCTGAACAACGCGTGCCAGAATGGGTTTCAAAGGCGTATTTGCGGGACTGTTCTTCGATCGCGGTCCGAGCG
>JBBRJI010000535.1:0-4763 GCA_038219625.1 Pirellulales bacterium
GCGAAACCATTTTGACCGTTGATATCGACAATCCGCGAACCGATGTGAGTTACGCGGCAGCCATGGCAGTCGACGGTAGCCCAATGGTTTTCTACGAAGATTTGTTCGTCAACTATGGGGCTGAGCGATTCAAAGCCAACCCGGTTTCGCATCCGACGCGGGACTTCGTCAAGAACCTCGTGTGGTGTCATCAGAAGCTGAACTTCAAAGATGGCGAGTACAAAGTGAGACATCAACGCTCTCAAGATTTGCTCATCATCGAGCGATCTCGCAAAGCGATAGTAGGCATGAACGATAACGGTTCGGAATGGCTCAGCGCTTGGGTGCAAACAGACTTTGGCCCGCATGTGCAACTGCATGATTATAGCGGTGCCAATCGCGATGATCGCCAAACCGACGATAACGGATGGTTTGAAGTCGGGGTTCCGCCGATGGGATATGTTGTCTGGGGTCCCGCGGGAATCACTGGCGGTTTCGCACCGACCGCACGGCGGACGACACAGGAATTCCAACTAGACGATGACCTGGGTGACTCGCGAAGTCCATCGCTTGGTTACGGCGGCAAAGTCAAAGCGGGCGAATTTCGAAAAGCCGGTGCTGTCTGGATCGCCGCCAACTCGTCCGTGAAAGTGGATGTCTATAGCAATGGCCCTCACGATCTGGAAGTCCGCGCATTCAAACCCTTGGCCAACGGAGCCAAGAGCAGTACGGAAGGCCATCACGCTCAGTCCGCCTCGGCCTCGAACGGATCGCCAGTCACACTCTCATTCACCTCCGATCGTGAAGGCTATTACCAAATTGCTGTGCAAATTACCAATTCATCCCAGCAACCAACGCGAGCTTACGTCAAAGTGGATTATCAAGCCCCGGCAACCTCAGTCAAATTTTAGCCCAGCGGGACCGAACTCGTCCTACTGAAATAAGCAAGGGTGACCATTGGATTGATTTCGAAAACTTCATCTGTACTATCAAGTTGCCCAGCGATACGCAAAGATGTCTGTACAAGCTATTTGAAATCGAAGCCCCGACCTCGAAGGTGATCCATGGCGAACGAAATCGACGCTGCGCAATTCAAACCAAAACGCGTTTTGATCAGCTACAGCCAAGAATCGGATGAGCACCGCGCCCGGGTCCGAACGCTCGCGGACCAGCTCTGTTCGGAAGGCATCGATGCGGTCATCGATCAATACGAGCCCCATCCGCCCGAAGGTTGGCCAATGTGGATGGAGCGGCAAATCAAAGAGGCCGATGTGGTCTTGCTGGTCTTTTCAGAAGTTTATTGGCGTCGAGCCGAGGGGCAAGAGCAGCCCGGAATCGGACTCGGAGTTGCCTGGGAAGCAGACCTCATTCGGTCAGCCCTTTACGAGCACGCTCATCACAACAGTCGCTTCATTCCCGTTTTGTTTCGAGCGACAGATGAACAATTTATCATGGCCAAGCTTAAGGCGGTCACTCGTTATGTAATCAACGAGAAGGAACTCGATGCCAGAAACCCTGCGACGGGATATAGCGCACTCTATCGCCGAATTACCGAGCAACCGCTAGTTGCCAAGCCTCCACTCGGCAAGCCGATTACGTTGGCTCCCATCAACGTGCCCATTGCGGTAGGACTTGGACACCAGTCAAGCGATGGGACGCCGTCCAAGGCCAAGGGCACCATTCTACTAGCTGAAACGACGGTCGATGTGACCGACTTTGCTACATTTTTGCGTGAAAGCGGATTCGAAGTTATTATCCCGCAAGGGTTCTTTGCTGGACGCGATCTGCGCGACGAATACCAAGCTGCGCTGGCGAGAGCCATGCTCGTCGTACAAGTACTTGGATTGTTCCCGTTTCCACCCAATCCACTATTCTCACCGGATGGATACCAACGCTGGCAACTTCAGCAGGCAGTCGCCGCCAACAAGTCGGTCTTGCGTTGGAGATCACCCTCGATCGACCTGACAAACATCGCTGACCAGGAATATCGCCAATTCATCGATGATGATGTCGTCAAGTGCGATCCGGAAGACTTCAAGACGGTACTTTTGCATCGCTTGACCGAACTGGCTACCGAAGACCGAAGTGCAAGCCGAAATCTCTTTGTTCATTTTCATACCAGAGACACCGATTGCGCTGACGATGTGGGTGGTAACGCCGAGGAGTTCGGTCAAGGCATCAAAGTCGCGTTGACCGATCAGCGTCGTCCGGTCAACGAGTCCATTGGAACCGATCCCGTTCACGGGCTTATGATCGTTTATGGAAATTGCGGTGAACAATGGGTGGAAGAGTCTATCGAGGCTCTGAAGCTAGCTACCGATGCAGCCAATATCAAGCATAACCTCAAACCGCCTCCGCGAGCGATTGTCTTTGCCAAACCGGGCATCCCACCGTTGCGGCACCGACCACCTCGCTGGAAAGAAATCGTCGCCAACGATTTTCCAGCCATCGCTAACTTCGTGAAGCTCGTCAAAGGCGAAGGAGTGTCACCGTGAGCCAATCCATCGCGTTGGAACAACCATTCCCTGGGTTGCGTCCTTACGAAATGGCAGATGCACCGCTGTTCTTCGGTCGACATACGCACATCGCGGAGATGGTTGCGTTGCTAGAACGGCAACGATTTCTGGCGGTGGTAGGAGCCAGTGGTTCTGGCAAGTCTTCGTTGGTTCGAGCCGGTTTGTTGCCTTCCATTCGAGACGGCTATATTGCAGTCGATAGCGAGCCTGAGGACGATGTCTGGCGCATCGCCATCATGCGGCCAGGCGACGATTCCTATCGCGCGCTGGCCGAATCCTTAGTCGAACAGGTTCTTGGCGACTCGCTAAATGGGGCCGCTTTGCGCGAACGTACGACGCAATGTGAAGCGGTCTTACGAGCCAGCCAATACGGCCTGACGAATGCCTTGAGAGACCTCGGCTTGCCCGCCACAGACCATGTCGTGGTGCTTGTGGATCAGTTCGAAGAGCTGTTTCGTTTCCGTCGGGATGAAGTAACACGAAGCTTAGCAGGAATAGGGGACGAAACCACTTTATGTGAGCGGCGAAACGATGCTAACGCTTTCGTGAACCTGTTGCTGAAGTCCTGCCAACAGGACGAGCAATTCGTGTTCGTGATTCTTACAATGCGATCTGACTTCCTCGGTGACTGTGACGCCTTCATCGGCTTGCCCGAAGCGATCAGCCGCAGCCAGTACTTGACGCCACGGCTAACGCGATCGCAATTGGAAGAAGCGATTCGCGGCCCGCTAGCCTTGCCGCAATTCAACGCGTCGATCGCGGATAACCTGGTGACGCGTATCCTCAACGATGTCGGTACCGAGGCCGATCAATTGCCACTGATGCAACACGCTTTGATGCGGTCTTGGCAACGCGCGATGGATACCAAAGCCGAACTCGCAGTCCGGGAGCTCTCGATCGAAGACTACGAGCATGTTGGCGGCGTGAGTAGTGCGCTCGATCAACACGCGAATGAAATCTTTATGGAATTGGGGGATACGACCTCGCGCAAGCAGTTGCAGTATGCGGCCATGCGGCTCTTTTGCAGCTTGAGCGATCGGCGCGACGGTGGCCCGCTAACACGGAGATCGATCACCGTCGCGAAGGCGGCGATGGAAGCAGGTGCAACGGAAAACGAAATCGAAGTGGTCGCTCGAGCGTTTCAAACGGCCAACCTGCTAGTATTTTCTCCACCGGGTCAGGCGTTGGGACCAGGGACACGACTCGACATCAGCCATGAGAGTCTATTGCGTCAATGGAAGCTCTTGCAAACGTGGATCGACAAGGAAATGAAATCCGCGCTTGGCTACCGCCGACTTACGGATGCTGTCCGTAACGGAGACACCCACATTAGCGATAATCAATTGGCACAAGCGCAAGAATGGAAGGAGAGATTTCGGCCGAATCAATATTGGGCAATGCGTTACGACGGAGCCGCTCATCCTGGCGAAGGCTTGTTCGAACAATGCTGCGCTCTCATCAAAACCAGCGACGAAGCCCGTCTCGATGGGTTGGCCAGAGTAAAAGCCTCCGCGGAGCGGGAAAAAGTTTTGCTCGCGAGCCGCGTCGAAGCGGAGACCAAGCGTGCCGAAACCGAATCGCAACGTGCCCGCGAGGCGGAGGAAGCCTCGATACGTTACCAACGGCGCACCAACACCGCCCATTTGGCCTTGTTCCTGGCATTCGTTTTTATGGTCATCGCCGTCTACAAATGGCGTGACGCAAACATCGCGGCAAGCGACGCTAAGATGGCAGCGGGCAAAGCGGAGGTTGCCACAAGGGAGGCCAAGCAAAAGGCCGCGGAAGCAGAGCGGGCGAATCAGGTTGCGGTCGACGGATTGACGTTGCAATTGAATATGTTCACCGAGCCAACCCGACTCTGCGGAGGAATCGCCGGTGCGGCGACTGCGGATTCACCCCATGATCTCAACGTTGCGAAAGTTCAGCAACTCTTAGAGGAACTTGAATTCAGCAAGCAACCGTTCGCGAACACTGGTGCCATCGGCAAGCACCTTGCAAGTTTGAAAGAGCAGGCGAATCATTGGAAAGACGACAAATCGACTATCAACGAATTGCTTCAGTCAGTACTTCACCTGTCGAGGCAATATCGAATTGCCTGGGAGGAACAATCCAAAGGGCTTCAGCCAGAGACGAAGAGACTGAGTTGGCAACTACTCGTCGATCCCGCCTACCGTCGCGCGATCGAAGTCGTGGACCGACTCGCGAACAATCCAAAGAATTCGCAAAACATCGCCGATTTCGAAAGCATCTATTGGGGCGAACTCGTGC
>JBBRJI010000536.1:0-4718 GCA_038219625.1 Pirellulales bacterium
TTCGGGTATCCAGAATGGAATAGTCGTTACCTCGCCTCAGTTCGAGGATCACTTCTCCCGTGACAGCTTTGGCGACCCAATGCTGTAAGGCCTCACGCAGCATCAAAGATTGCGAGTCGAACCAGCGGCCTTCGTAAAGGAGTCGACCGAGTCGTCGCCCCATATCGCGATACTGCTCCATCGTACCTTCGTTATGAATGCCGGTGATCAGTCGTTCGTAAGCGATGAATAGCAACGCCATCCCAGGTGCTTCGTAGATGCCACGGCTCTTGGCCTCGATGATACGATTCTCGATTTGGTCGGACATGCCTAGTCCATGTCGTCCGCATATGGCGTTGGCCTCTAGGACCAATTCAACTTTGGATTCAAAGGACTTGCCATTGAGTGCTACTGGCGTGCCGGCTTCAAAAGTGACAGAGACCGCCTCGGCAAGGACTGGACAATCGGATTTCCAGAACGGCACACCCATGATTGGGGCCACGATCTTCATGCCGCTGTTCAGCATTTCAAGGTCTTTGGCTTCATGGGTGGCTCCCCAAATATTGGAGTCGGTGGAATAGGCTTTTTCTTTGCTCATGTGATAATCGAGCCCTGCTTTTTCAAGCAATTCGGACATCTCTTTGCGGCCACCTAGTTCCTTGTTGAATTGTTCGTCTAGCCAAGGCTTGTAAACTTGGAGGCTTGGATTGGCCAGCAAGCCGTAACGGTAGAATCGTTCGATGTCGTTTCCTTTGTAGGTACTGCCGTCGCCCCATATATTGACCCCGTCTTCCTTCATGGCTTGGACCAACATCGTTCCGGTCACAGCTCGACCGATTGGCGTGGTGTTGAAGTAGGGTAGTCCCGCGGTCGTAATGTGAAATGCGCCGCACTGCAAGGCAGCCAAGCCTTCATGAACGAGTTGCTCGCGGCAATCGATCAATCGGGCCTTCTCGGCACCACACTCCAGGGCTCGTTTTGGAATGTCGTCGTAGTTGGTTTCGTCTGGCTGCCCGAGATTGGCCGTATAACAATATGGAATTGCCCCCTTTTGACGCATCCAATATATTGCAGCACTCGTGTCGAGTCCTCCAGAAAACGCGATACCGACATTCTGGCCAACAGGAAGCGATTGTAGGATGTTTGACATGAATACTTGGTTTTAGGTTGCAATTGGCGGTGAAATGGAGTCAAGGCTTGCCCGTGAATTTGGCAAGGCAGTAGTGTAACCCAAACTCCTAGAATTCAAACCTTGACTGGTGCACTCGATCGAGACAATATCGCTAGCCCATCCGTTCGGGGCTCGTTCCCGACGGATGTGTTTTGGCGTACTACAATTGGGCGTCCCAACTCCCGTTCCCCTCGGGTTTGGGGGCTGTTGATTTGGTAACCCGAAACGTAAGTGAGGGACGAGATACACCCACTCGCTCACGCTTCGGGTTTCCATAATTGCCCTATTTCTGCGAACTACCTTAAATCAACGGCCCGTTTGCCCGCCGGAGGCGGGCAAACCCGAGGGGAACGGGTCGGTTCGCGAGTGTCATTCGTTAGTACGCCAAAACAAGGTTGGTGGGGGACGAGCCCCCAACCAACCCAAAGCCTTCCTCCATTTTCGCATGTACCAACCCCGTGGTGTAGAATTTTGATTCTGCAACTTTCTGCAAATTAATGATGCTTTGTAAAAACAAAAGGATGAACTGCATGTTGGTTCCGACAACTCGACTAGTCTTTACGACGCTGATTCTACAACTTGGTTGGTGTCTCGTTAGTCTTTTTTCAACCACGTTATTCCAAGGAAACCTGGCCGCTCAAGAAGCAATTAGTCCAGAGAGCACGATTCGGCTGCGATATCAGAAGAGCGAGCACGTGATCGCGTTGCGGGATGGAACGAAACTGCATACGACCGTCTTTAGCCCGAAGGACACGACCAAAACTTATCCCATCTTGATGAAACGAACACCCTATTCGTGTGCACCTTATGGTGCTGACACTTACCCATCCTCGCTCGGCCCGAGCGAGTATTTCGTCAAGGCGGGTTATATTTTTGTGAATCAGGATGTTCGGGGCAGATTCATGTCGGAAGGAACGTTTCAGCAGGTCACTCCTCACATTGCCAACAAAAGGTCCCCTATGGATTGCGACGAGAGCTCCGACACGTACGACACGATCGACTGGCTGCTAAAGAACGTGCCAAACAATAACGGTCGAGTTGGCATGTTCGGTATTTCGTATCCGGGCTTTTACGCTTCTGCTGGCATGATCGATGCTCATCCCGCGCTGCGGGCCGTGTCTCCTCAAGCCCCGGTGGGGGATTGGTACTTCGACGATTTTTTGCACAACGGTGCTTTTTTCCTGGCGCATGCTTATCGATGGCTCAACAACAACGCGCACGAACGCACCGGGCCAACTACCGAACGACCGACGCCCGAGGTACTGCGTACGATCGACGGCTACCAGTTGTTTCTCGATGCAAACACCATCGAAGAAATTAATCGCCGACATCTGAAAGGGAAAGTACCGTTTTGGACGGAGATGATGGCTCACCCCAATCGAGATGAATTTTGGAAGAAGCGTGAAATCCTACCTCACTTGAACAAGGTAGCACCCGCTGTCATGGTCGTTGCCGGATGGTACGATGCCGAAGACCTTTATGGTTCGTTCAAAACGTACCAATCGATTGAACGTCAGAATCCAAACGCAAACAATGTGCTAGTGGTTGGACCTTGGATCCACGGCGGCTGGGCGAATGGGGACGGCGACAAACTAGGATTGGTTCCGTTTGGTTCCAAAACCGCGGCCTTCTACCGAGCGGAAATAGAGTTTCCATTCTTTGAAAAGTACTTGAGGGACGCAGAGCACTCCGCACCCGCCGAGGCCACGGTCTTCGAAACCGGTTCGAACACCTGGCGAACCTTCGATCGATGGCCCCCTCGCGATGTCACAGCCAAGACGCTTTATGCAAGGGATCGTGGCGCCTTATCCTTCGAACCGCCGGAAGCAGGAACCACCGATGCGTACGACGAGTTTATCAGCGACCCGGCCAAGCCCGTGCCGTACACCGAAGCCATCACGCCACGGATGACCGTCGAGTTCATGGTCGAAGATCAGCGATTTGCAGGCCGAAGGCCGGACGTCCTGGTCTATCAAACGGAACCGCTCGACGCGGACTTGATCCTAGCGGGTCCACTCGATGTCGATTTGTGGGTCACCACTACAGGAACGGATGCCGATTTCGTGGTGAAGCTGATCGATGTCCAGCCAGACGGAACGAACGCCGCTATGCTGCCCAACTATCAGATGATGATTCGAAGCGAAGTGATTCGCGGACGTTTTCGTGATTCGTTTGAGCACCCCGCTCCCTTTCAGCCGAATGTGCCTGCCAAGGTGCATTTGGAATTGCTGGACGTAATGCATCGATTTAAGAAAGGGCACCGCATCATGATTCAAGTCCAAAGCACATGGTTTCCGTTGGTGGATCGCAATCCTCAGAAGTTCATCGAGAATATCTATCTAGCAAAACCCGAGGATTTTCAAAAAGCGACTCACCGGATCCTGCGTTCTGCGACGCATCCGACAACGGTTCGCATGAGTGTGATTCCCTGAGTCGTACTGCATGCCATGGCTTGACGTTCTAGGCTTTGCACCTCAGTGTAGCACGGCACTCCGTGCCGTGAGCCTTCCACAGCTTCACGCCAGGGTTCGTGACCATCTATTCTAGAGGGATGGTAATATCCTCCGACTAAAACTCGAGTAAAACTCGGGGGCATTTCACCGCCCCTTGGTCGACTATTTCACTCTATTCGATCGCTGTCCGCAAGCTACTCAAAGCCAACTCAAGTTGCAAGGCTCCCTTTTTATGGTATCTTGGATTACCGCGAGAAGCTAATCTTAGTCAACAGCCGACTTGACGAGGGAACATCCTTGGCTCAATCTATTTGCCAATTGTCCAGCAGTTGGGAATAGTAAAACAGGTTCAAAAAAATTGGCAAACCTGCATATCCTGCTTATCGATGATGATGCACTAGTACTGCGCTCGATGAAGTTTTTGCTTGAGCGTTGCGGATATGCGATTCGAGATTTCACCGATCAAGAAAGAGCCTTGGAAGCACTTCGGCTTGATTCGTCTGGCTTCGATTTGGTTTTGATCGACTACAACATGCCGGGCCTGACGGGGATCGAGGTGGCCCGCGCGGTACGGATGATCCGAAAAGATCTGCCGGTTGCGATAACATCAGGAAACATTGACGATGAGCTGCGATCGCTCGCCGACGACGCGGGGGTTCAAGAGTTGATCCCTAAACCCTGTTCCAGGGACGATTTGATCGCCATTGTAGCTCGGCTTGCAAATGCCAGATGCCGATAGACTGCATGTTCATGGCAGGAGGGTTTTTTCGACGTCTGCCCTCGCAACCTCTGTCAGAATTCGCTGAAGGTCACTGGGGTTGATAGGTTTGGTCAAGAAGCCGTTCATGCCTGCTTCATGACATTGATCCGCATGTTGTTGATCGTGATGGGCCGTCATGGCATAAATAGGAATCGATATTCGACGACTGCGAATAAGCCTCGTGGCTTGGACGCCATCTAACTCAGGCATGTCGAGGTCCATCAGTACGAGATCGAATTCCTGGTGCTCAAGCAATTCAACTGCTTCTCGTCCATTATTAGCGACGGTCGCCAAATGGCCCGAAAGTTCGAGCAGTCCCACTAGCACGCACTGATTTACGATTCCATCCTCAGCA
>JBBRJI010000537.1:0-4708 GCA_038219625.1 Pirellulales bacterium
CGACGACACCACCGAATTCCCCTACGACGTTTTCCTCAGCCGCAGCGCGAAGGACAAGGCGGTGGCGCGCCCGCTGACGGAGCGGTTGCGGGCAGACGGGGTGAAGGTGTGGTTCGATGAATGGGTGCTTCTAAAGGATGAAATCAGAAGGCTGAAGGCTGAATCCGAACTTCATCATTCATACTTCATCCTTTGGCTGTGTCTGGCACCTTCCGGTTTCGCGACCCGCTGAACAAGGAGCGCTGCTTCCTTCCCCTGCGCCTCGACGACGCCACCATCAAAGGCTCGCTGCCTACAACAGCAGAAACACGATAAACAAGCCGGGCCAACTCACCGCAATGATCCGTAGCACGTCGATTGACCTGCCGAGGCATCGTAAAAAGGTCGTCAATGCTTGCCTGCGGGAGGGCATCTTTCCCATCGGCATGGAACATCTTCCCGCGCGCGATGCCGACGCCATTCGCGAGTCGCTCGAAATAGTGGACAAGGCGAACATTTACATTGGCATCTTCGCGTGGCGCTACGGCCATAAACCCGAAGGGCACAAAATCTCCATCACCGAGATGGAATTCAATCGCGCGGTCGAGTGATCGAAGACTATTGGTTGTTTCCGGCGAAATGAGAACAGGAAAAGCACTGTCATGGTCGAAGACTGTTGTCGTGCAGGAATCGACAACTTTGCGTCTACCTGAGATTTTCGATCCGGTATGACGATGTATGGATTGCCTGCTGCCGATGCAGTACTAACTCAAGGAGACATTATTGACCGATGCCCGATCATAGACTGGGAAGAAGTTGGACTACTTGTTCAGCTCAACGTCCTGAAGCCCGCAACTGTAAAGGATCAAATTCGAACGCATCGAGTGTTTGGGCTCTACTTTCTTCCTGCGTTTGGCGATGTCTTGCCAGAATCGATCGTTGACCTTCGCGACATACACACGTTGCCTCGCGAACTATTGGAGCAACTAGTTGTCCGTGGCCAAAGGACCGTCACGATAAATACTCCTTTCCGTGAGCATCTTGCTCAACACTTTGCAGTAACGTTTTCCCGTATCGCCCTTCCTGAGCCTTACGAAACAAAGCCTATAGTTTGACTGTCGCCTAAACTGCGTAAACACTTCCGAAATGGTGCATGAGAAGGCAATACGTTCCATTGCGATATGGAACAACTTCTGGGCTTTGGTCCGCTCAGTCGCTGCTTCACTTTGCCTTCCGGTTTGACTTGGGTTAGACTGACCCTTTCGTTCAAAGTCTTTGCGAGTAGTTTATTATGGAAAAGGCAGATATTTTGAACCCGGACATCGACTTGGCACACCTTATACGACACGTTGCAAAAGATCAGATTTCCGTTGAACTATCAGAAGGTTCGATTGCGATCGCCGAGGTTGTCCCTAAGAAGACAGGCTTCGAGGATTTTTCGGGAACCAGGGGATTGAAATGTGTACTGTACCGCCTTTCATGGCTCGGGTAGGGGAAAAGGGGGCGAAGACTCTGGCACAGCCAGTGGCACACGAAATCAAATAATGCTTCGCTGAGGTCAAGCTTGGATTTCGTATGCTACTTCTGGTTCCGCCCGTGCTAGCTTGTCATTTTCCATTTGACAGGCTGGAAGCCTATCCCACTAATTTTTCGAACGATTTCTAAGCAATCATCCCAAGCCATCCTTCTTTGCAATTCTACGAGCAAGCGAAACGCCGGAGTTGAGACCGCCTTCCATGTAGCCGACGAACTTATAGCAAGTGTGCTCGCCACAGAAGTGAAGGCAACCGACGCCTTTGCAAAGAGTAGAACCGATCGAGGTGATCTGATTCGGGCGTGGAAACGAATAACCCGCAAGAGTGTGCGGATCGTGGGGCCAATCCATCATGCGGGAATCAATGAAATTCGCAGCAAACTTTGGGTAGATCTTGGCGAATTCAGACGCGTACTTGGACTCGCGTTCGTTACTATGGAAGCTCAGGCATTTTTCAGCAGACGGTCCGCCAGAAAAAGCTTGCAGGCCCGCTGTGGTGGGTTCGTTGGGTTGAGCGTCGGTAAGCTCCCATGTTTGCGAAATCGGGCCATCGGTGACGGCATTTTGCGAAAGATTATCATCGAGCCAAAAGCGAGACCTAATCGATGCAAGATACTTGGTCGCGGACCCCATCTGGATTTTTAGAACATCGGGCAGATTCGGAAAGAAAGCAATGTTGTGCCATGTGCTGGGTGGAGTCGCGAGTACCACGTCGTCGCACTCAATCGTGCTGTCATCGATACAAATAACCTTGGCACCTCGGTTATCGGTTTGGATCGACTGCACCGCAAGATTCAAACGGATGTTATCAGCCCCAATTCCCTCTGCCAACCTGTACGCAAGTTGCTGATTGCCCCCTTGACATCGATAAAGTTCCGTGTCGGACCAATACTTCTCCAGACCACCTCCTTTGATTACGGTGAGCATAGCCAGTAGGCTGGCTTTGTCGTTTGCAACGCAGTTATCGGAACTCATTTGAACTGCAATGAGCTTCCTTGCGAGCTCGGAGACTTTCAAAGCCGTGATCCAATCAGCGAGATTCTGCTTATCGTACTCGTCAGCGCTGGGCGAGTTCCAAGGCTCTTCGATATCCATTGCCGCAGCCGGTTCGTTGAGTGTGGCGGTAGCAAAATCGAGTTCCTCGAATAGCTTCGACGACTCGCTATCGCTGGCGAGCTTGCCATCGAGATAAACTGGCACGTTGAAGTTGGCGTCCTGTGAGACATCGAGAAATTTAAGGCCAAACTTTTCGGCGTATGCGATCCATGTCGGATGGTTTGCACCAATGAATTCCGCTCCACCCTCTACGTTTTTACCATCAATGAAATCAGGAAAGCTAAGCACGCGGCCACCCACGAGTCGGCGGGCTTCAATCACCGTTACGCTATATCCAGCCGCCTTGAGCTCAAACGCGCAGGCTAAACCACCGACCCCCCCGCCGACCACGACCACGCGACGTTGGTTCGAAATTGCGGCGAATGTGCTTTGATTGCTGAGCAAACTCGAAGCACCAATCGCCAGCGTGGTTTGCAAAAAGCGGCGGCGCTCCGCTATGGGCGTTGGATTAAATCGACGTGTGAGTTGAGTGAATATAGGAAGTGGCACGTTGCGACCGTTCACTGGTACCCTGGGTACACAATATACTGTTCAATGGAATTGGAGAAACAAGTTTCAACGACTGTCGATCGACAGCCAGTGCTCAATGTATACTAAAATGGCTTTCCATTTTTTGTTTCAACAGTTTGCGGAAACGGGTGCCGTAATGAATGGAACGACTTGTGGCGTTTGGGGGATCCGAGAATGAAACTGGTTTTGGTTAGTTTATTGCTTTTGTTAACTCTTCGCCCCAATGTATTGGGGCAAGAAAGTTCGGCGGGCAAAGGCGTTCAGATTGCGATTGTGGACTACGGCGATGCAATCAAAAAACTGAAAAACGCCATTCATACTGAAGTAGAACAAAAGCAGATACCTGCTTTCTCGATATCGCTCGTTGATCGAGATCGGGTTGTGTGGTCCGATGGATTCGGTTTCCAAGATGCGGACAAAAAAGAACCGGCAACCGCGGAGACCGTTTACCGAGTTGGTTCCGTCTCCAAGCTATTCACGGATATCGCAGTCATGCAATTAGTCGAGAAGGGAATGCTTGACATGGATGCACCCATTGAAAAGTACCTTCCGACTTTTCATCCCAATAACCCTTTTGACATTCCAATCACTATGCGCCAGCTCCTGTCGCATAGGTCGGGACTGGTTCGCGAGTCACCGGTCGGAAATTATTTTGATCCGACCAGCCCGTCGCTTTCCGAAACCGTATCAAGCCTGAACAGCACGAAGTTGGTCTACGCACCCGATTCGAAGACAAAGTACTCCAACGCGGCCATCGCCGTGGGTGGCTCGGTTCTAGAGTCGCAAGGAAATACTTCCCATTCGAAAAGAGTACGTGAGACCATTCTTGATCCGCTTGACATGATGTCGAGTAGCTTCGAGATTATTCCTGCAATCGAGTCGAGGTTAGCAACGGGTTGGATGAGGACCTACGACGGTCGGCGATTTAAGGCCCCCGACTTTCTTTTGGGGACAGGTCCAGCCGGCAACATGTACTCCAGCGTACTGGATTTATCCAAGTTCCTAACATGCCTATTCAACGACGGTCAAATCGCAAAGGGTCGGATTTTGCAGCCCGCAACACTCCACTTGATGACGACTCCGGTCAAAGATTCCGAGGGAAAGCCTCAAGGGTTTGGACTTGGATTTAGTGTCGGCGAGTTGGATGAGAACCGGAAAATTGGTCACGGTGGCGCAGTCTACGGTTTCTCAACTCAATTGGAGGCGATTCCAGATCGCGAAATTGGTGCGGCGGCTGCTGCTTCGCTTGACGGAAGCAACGGAGTGATCGATCGGATCGTTCGTTACGCGCTTCGCTTGATGATTGCAGTTCAGGACGGAAAACCACTGCCAGATTTTCTGAGCACAACGCCCGTGGCACCGGAACGTGCAAAGGAATTGATAGGAGTATTTCGCGAGAAAGAAGGAAAAAGATTTGCTCGCTTTACCGAGTTAAGCGGTAAATTGTACCTGCAACACGGCGCTTACCGATACGAATTGCGAACCGCACCAGATGGTTCCATCGTCACGGACGATTCAACTGGATTCGGGATGAAAATCGCGCCGGCCAATTTCGATGAGTTGCTTATC
>JBBRJI010000538.1:0-4705 GCA_038219625.1 Pirellulales bacterium
GTCGACGCCGTTGGCATCACGATGGATAAAGCGGGCGCGTTGTATTTTGGCATAGGGACGGCAAATTACGCAAACGCTTATATGGTCGACGATTCTGGCAAGGCCGCTTATGACCTCAAGAGCGAACGAGGCACGGTGCAACGTGTTTCACCGGATTTCAGTAAGCGAGAAACGGTCTGTACCGGAATCCGCTTTCCGATCGCCTTCGCGTTTAACGATGTGGGCGATTTGTTTTGTACAGAGCAAGAGGGTGCAACGTGGCTGCCCAACGGCAATCCACTCGACGAACTCCTGCATATTCAAACCGGTCGCCACTATGGTTTCCCGCCGCGTCATCCACGCCACAATCCAGACGTGATCGACGAACCTTCTACGTTCGATTACGGGCCGCAGCATCAGTCGACTTGCGGAATGGTTTTCAACACATCCGTTAACGGCGGCCCAGTCTTCGGTCCATCCGCTTGGGCCAAGCAAGCGCTAGTGTGTGGCGAATCGCGAGGCAAACTCTGGCGCACCCAGTTGTTCAAAACGGACGCAGGCTACGTCGCGCCGACACAGTTGTTCGCAGCGCTTCAGATGCTCACCATTGATGGATGTGTAGCACCGGACGGCGATTTCGTAGTGGCTTGTCACAGTGGTCCACCAGATTGGGGGACTGGCCCAACTGGCAAAGGCAAACTGTTCCGTATCGAATACACCAACCCAACCGCTCCACAACCAGTGGCAGCTTGGTCCGAATCACCGAACGAAATACGGATTGCATTTGACCGGCCGCTCGACCCGGTCAAGCTTCGCAACTTGGGCGAGCAAGTCAAAGTGGAGTATGGCGAATTCGTACGGGCCGGAGATCGCTTTGAAACACTCGTGCCCCCCTACGCTGTTGTGCAACGTCAATTGGCAACGCCGCGATACCATTTGCCAGTGGCCGGAGCCTCGCTCACTAGTGACCTGCGGACGATGATCGTTAGCACCGCAACGATGAAAGCCAATTCGCACTATGCAATCACGCTACCGCGCGAAGAGGACGCAACCAAAGATGCAGGTCCAACGCAGCATTCTCAGATCGACCTCGACTTGTCGCTCGCTGGCGTTCAAGCCGCCTGGACTCCGCAGGATAGTCCGCGGGATTCTACGAGTGCCACTTCATGGAATAGAACAGGTTGGTTGCCGCATTTGAATTTGGAAGCCGCGCGCGAACTCACTCGTGGCAGCGCCCAGCACGATGCGCTTTGGTCGGCAATGGAATCGCGAGGCGAATTGGTACTTAGGACGAACCTCGATTTGCATCACATCTTGCGACCAGTCGTCCAACCCGGCGCTAAGATCGATTACGAGTGGCCTGCCGAGTCGGTAACGCTCGTGCTGCATTCAACGCATCCGATCTCGGTTGCTTCGTCGATGGGAAAGATTGAATCGCAATCCAACGATGGGAACTACGAGGTTCGGTTAACCTATTCGGGCGATGCAACGGAGTTGATTCCTCTGGAGATCAAGCTGGTCAAGTCCCCTGCCGCCGCGTTGCAGTTGAACGTATCGGTTCACACCGCGGAAGATCCGCGCGCCAGGCCATTGCCGCTGAAGCGTTTTTACATGCCGTGGGTCAAATCGAAAGACGCCACCGCACTCAGCGATGACAAACCGATGCGGATCGCAGAGATTGAAGGTGGCAATTGGGGTTTGGGCCGACGGGTGTTTCACAGCGAAGCGGCCGGTTGTTTTAAGTGCCATGCGACCGGTGGGGTTGGCGCGAAGATTGGGCCGGACTTGTCCAATTTGATCCATCGCGACTACGCCTCGGTGATGCGCGACATAGTCAACCCAAGTTTTGCAATCAATCCCGACTACATTGGCCACCTCATTGCGCTGAAGGATGGCCAGGTGCTGACCGGTGTGCTTCGCGACGAAGGAGGGCAGTTGATATTGGGAGACGAGAAAGGGAGTTCGACCAAGATCGTGCGGTCGGAGATCGATCAAATGAAACCTTCTCAAGTTTCTGTGATGCCCGCCGGTTTGCATGAGAAATTGAACAAGGAGCAACTGCGCGACCTGATGACCTACTTGCTCACTTCACCGCCGCACATGCCGATGGATGCGCCACTACAAGCGCCACCGATACGTTCGCAAGCCGAGCTGGCCGCTGTATTAGCCGGCTCGACGCCGTTGCCTAATGAATTGCGGACGCTGAAGATTGTCTTGGTGGCGGGCAAAAAGGATCATGGCCCCGGCGAGCACGATTACCCAGCTTGGCAAATTCAGTGGGGCCAGTTGCTGGCTGCGGCTCCGAACGTAGACGTTAGCGCTGCCTGGGAATTTCCAAGCGAAGAACAAATGGCTTCGTCCGATGTTTTGATCTTTTTTCAAAAGGGCGGGTGGAGCGACGATCGCGCCAAGAAGCTCGATGCTTTCCAGGCGCGCGGCGGTGGCGCGGTATATATTCATTGGGCAGTGAACGGCAATGATCGAGTTGCTGAGTTTTCGACACGCATCGGGCTTGCGTCCAAAGGTGGTAGCATTCGATACCGGCACGGGCCGCTGACGCTCGATATGCACAATACGGACCACCCTATTATGCGCAACATCGACCAATTGAAGTTGTACGACGAGAGCTACTGGTTGCTAACTGGCGACGTGAAGAACGTCACGCTGCTCGGCACAAGCACCGAAGATGGCGATGCGACTCCGCAGGTTTGGGCTTATGAGAAAGGTGCAGGTCGAGTCTTTGTAAGCATTCCAGGTCATTACAGTTGGACGTTTGATGATCCGATTTTCCGCGTTCTCTTGCTTCGCGGAATTTCTTGGACCGCCAAGGAACCGATCGATCGTTTTAATGAACTTGTCCCTCTCGGTGCTCGTTTAGCGAAGTAGGCCATAACGTTGGTAGCTGACAGATATGGCCCCGCCGGTTGGAAACCGACGGTAGCCAAACCTATGTCGATATGGACCTGCAAAATTTGCGAGGAACAAAAACGGTAGTGAAAATACTTCTTAGATTCGATCGCAATACCGAATTTCTGAAAGCCCAGGACAAGCCTCCGACCATCCTGAAAGGCCAGGCATCCTTTGGAGCGCGGAAAATCATTTCCGCTTTAAAACTTGCGTGGGAAATCGCGAGGCCTGATTCTGTCTCAATTCGCTAAACGCTTCGAACAGTCCCCAATCGATTCCAACGCTCTTTTTCTGCGCGATCTCCAATATTTGCAAAGTTGTCGGCGAGGTAACTCTGTCATGCCACGACGCCAACCGGTCAATCACCGGGAGACTGACGCATCCCAAGATCGCAATCGTCAGTGCAAACTTAGCCAGCACGTACGTTCCCCTGCGATCCGAGCTGTAATCGCGTGCAGCTTCGAGCGTGTGCGGCCGCAAATTGTCCGAGGGGATTACGTACGCGCCAGCAGATTGAACCGTTGCTTCAAGCAGCTTCAGAAATTCAGGCGAGACTCTGTTTTCTCCGAAATCTTCGTTCTGGTCGAAATCATCGTTCTCATCGAAGTCGCAATCTTCGGTGCGCATGTCAGTCACAATAAAACCTCCGCCGTCTTCGATCGGAGTTCGCACGCGAGTTTTTGCATCGCATACCTATACCGACTTGCTGCCGTAGCTGCTGGAAGACCTAGCACTTCCGCAATCTGTGCAAACGTCAATTCCTCCCAGATCTTCAAAACGACAACTTCGCTCTGCTCAACGGGCAAAGAACGAATCGCGAGCCAAACCGCTCGATACGATTCTTCTTTTTCGACTTCATCGACGGACCGATGCGTTCGTAGATCCGTCAAGTTGCTGACAATCGCTACACGACGCTTACGACGAAGAATGAGCAATGACTCGTTGCGAACCATTTGCAACAAATACGGCCAGGGGCTGTCAGCACGGCTCAATAACTTTGCATTGCCAACGACGCGTACCAGTGCAGCCTGAACCGCATCTTCTGCATCGTGCTGATTGCGAGTAATCGTAACGGCAAATCGCACCAACCGCATTGAGGTCAAATCGTACAGACCCGACAACGCCGCAGCACCACTTTCTGCGATGCATTGGGCACTTTCTCGAACGCGTTCAGAAAAAGAGGCCGGATTGCTCATGACAATGCTTTAGGATGCACGAAGTACGGGGATTTGTCTAATTAGAACAAAAATAATAAGGAGAATCGTGAGAAGTCTTTGGAATGCCAACGGCTTGTTGAAATCTGTGTGGCACGCGCCAGAAGTCGGAGGACTTCCGCGAGCAATCGCGATGGGCGAGGTGTACTGGGGAAACGGTTTCTAGCGATTCCCACGCCCTTCGAAAACTCAGGGACGTGCCACACGATGAAGGGACGTGCCACACGATGAAGGGACGTGCCACACGATGAAGGGACGTGCCACACGAAGAAAGGACGTGCCACACGAAGAAAAGGCATGCCGCAAGCGGATCAGGCTTATCGCATCAGCACACTATTCTTGTGGGCCGTAAGTCCTTCTTTGTCTGCCAAAAGTGCGACATCCGCCGCGATCTCTTTCAACGCATTTTGATCGAATTCGATAACGCTGCTCGAACGCAAAAAATGATTCGAAGATAGTCCGGATGCCCAACGCGCTGTGCCACCGGTTGGCAAGACGTGCGACGGACCGGCAGCGTAGTCCCCCAAAGCTACAGGTGAAAAGTGCCCAAGAAAGGTTGCACCACTGTTGCGAATTTTGGCCAAAAGTCGACGCGGATTGTCTAC
>JBBRJI010000539.1:0-4683 GCA_038219625.1 Pirellulales bacterium
CGGGCAAAGCCGAGGGGAACGGGAGTTGGGACGCCCATGTATGTAGTACGCCAAAACGCATCCGTCGGGGTCAAGCCCCGAACGGATGGGATAACTCGGGCCGAGTGGCTTTGCTAAGATGTCAACAAACTTTTAGGCTAATTGTAGCCGACTCTCCCAACTACTCAGCCTGATGGGCATCCTTCCAAGGTTACTTCCCAACGCCGTGAAGGAGTTCCGTCCGCTCGGAGCTTGTCTCAGACGGGCGCAGTTTTGGCGTCCTACGTTGCGGTTCAGCCCGAAAATGACTCGTCCGCAGCCGGCTCGTCCGCCTGCAGCGAATGCTACCTGTAAAGAGGACTACCTGGGGCTTGATAGCGTTGCCATGAACCGGAAGTCGCCGAATTCGACTGATACGGATAGCTTTGAGCGGACGAAGTGTTGTTGGTTGCGCCGGAGTTGTAATATCTTGTGTTATTACCGAAGGTTTGCTGCTGTGCTGACCTCGGAGCAAGTGCGTTGTAGGGATAGGCGCTCGCTTTGGAATTCGTATTGGATGGATACAAGTTGGATGGATAATTGGTGGTAGGTTGATAATTGCTATTGTTGTTGCCATAGAGGTTTGGCTGCGCCCCTAACCAATTGTTATTGGCTGCGGCACTGGGAGTTGAGTAACCGGTATTGGCTTGAGCGAGATAGGCAGGTTGGTTCGCCCAAGCGCCGGATGCGGCCTGATAGGCGGATGGCGAAAACTGCTGCGGTTGCTGATAATATGCCGATTGAGGCAAGTAATTTTGTGGTTGAGCAATCAAACTTAATCCGGAGCCTACTGGCTGTTGCGCATAGAGTGGTTGCGCATAGAGTGGTTGCGCACTGGCTGGTTGCGTGTAAGGTATCTGTTGCACATAGTTGTACGGCTGATGATAGGCAGATTGATTGTAACTCGTCGAAGGCAAGTACGAGTTGGTGCCGTCAAATGGCTGGTAAATAGCAGCCTGGTAATATGGCTCTTTGTAGGAAATCGACTTGGCCGGAGAACCTAAAATGAGATTCGTAAAGAGACTGGGCTGCAAACCAAGCAATCCAAGGGCCATGAAACCGAGTTCCGCCCAGTAGAATTTCGATTGCCGTTTCTGGCGAGCAAAATAAGCCATCCCGATAGTCCTTCCAATCTCGCGGATGCTACACAAAATACTTGCAACGAATATAGAGCAATCTTCTTTGTTCGTTTTTTGTTTTTTAATGGTTCTTTATCGCCATTGAGTTGATTTATTCAATCGCAAGGTGTAGGCTACCTTGGCAGGGACGCCGAAGTACATCAACCAAAGCTTGGATGCTGGATTTGTCCTCATGGATTCGGAAAAGTGTTTTATGCCCGAGCACAACTGCAAGACGTTTCACGAAGTTCTTGAAAGTGAAATCGGAATTCCAATTCAGGAACGTCGCGAGTATTGGAATAAAGCCGCGCAAGCTAAGGCGCCTCCACAAAACTATCCACCCTCGGATGGGAACGATTTGGTGGGTGTCGCCCTTTCTGGCGGCGGAATTCGTTCTTCGATGTTCAATTTAGGACTTCTTCAGGCGTTCCAGCGATCTGGGTTAATGAAACATGTGGACTATCTTTCCTCGGTATCTGGTGGCGGGTACACCAACGGCTACTATTCGACTTTGGGTCATTTTCGACATTTGGGAAAGAAGGACTCTGCTACCTGTCCGAAGCCGGCATCCAAGAGTACAGACCAAACAACAATCGCAGCCACGCGTGACTCTTCAGAGGGTTTATCAGCGCGAGACGCACAATTCCTGCTGGACGGTCAGTACCTAAATCGTCCGATCGAGTTTTTGACGGACTATTTACTTAAGACCGCGGTCATTCTGTTCACCGCGATCGCCGGACTTCTGGCAGCAGCAAGTTTGATTGCCTACTATTTCCGATGCTTTGATTTTCCCGGTGTGCGAACTTGGTTAGGTTTGTTGGATTTGAATTCGGATCTTCGAGTCGGCATATTCTCTTCCTTTGTCCTGGCGTTCGTCGTTTTGTTAAGTCGCTTTGTGATAAGGAGACTTGCAGCCGCCTTTGGGCATCCGATGCAACTAGCACCTGGACAGTGGGCAGTGTTAACACTTGCTATTTTCATGTTGGGTGTCTCCATAATGATCGGCAACGGAGATTTTTATGTATCCAACGGCATGGGATTCCTTCCTGAGAAACTGGACTTGAAGTCCTTGCAATTACCTATCTTGGTCGTCTCGCTCCTTTTGTTTTCACCCATGCTCAAGTTTGGAAAGTTACTGCAAAGCGAGAAGGTCAATGCAACGGTATGGCAAAAGCTCGTGCTTTGGATTGTGCTTTTTGGAACATCTTGGGGCGTCGTTTTCGGAATCGTCGGTTGGGTGGGGCGTGAGAACATTTCTGGATTCATCGACAACCGCCCACCCAAATTTGTCGATGACGACGTACTCAGCTACGGAGAGCTAGCCTTGCTCTTGAACAAAAGCGAATTGCGAACTCTTGTTGATCAAAACGAAAAAAGACCTAAGACCGCAGTCACCAAGACCGCAGTCACCAACGAAAAGCAATCCTTAACGGACTTGGTGGCAATTCTTATGACCGCCCAAAAAGCGCGCGACCTTGCTGAGGCTGAATTGCGGCCAGAGGATCGCGAATGGGACTCATGGAGCAATTTCAGCAGTCAGTCACTTTCTCGTTGGGCAGGTACGCTGGTTAGTTTTATTGCCCCTACCACGAGCAGCAGTTCAAAGAAGTATGTTGAGGCAGATAAAGTGCTGCACGCTACCGGAATCGAGTTATGCAAATTTGTAGAAAGAGTTATTAACCCCGATGATGCACTTCACTTCGACCCACCACCCGCCCAATCGACGAGTAATCCTCCTTCGCATCCCATGACGAAAAGTGAATTTCGTCACAGCGTCACGAAAAAACTTTTCGAACTGGCACTCAGTAGAGTTTCCACAAGCGATCTCAATACGAAATCGGATCCATCAAAAGTACTCAAGGAAAGTGACGTTGTATCCAAGTCGATCCAGAAATCCATTGATTGGATCGAAGATGGCGGAAAGATGGTTAGAAAGGATCGCAAGCCCTACAAGGATCTATCCAACTTCAACACATTGATCCGAAAGTGCTTTTACCAGCCGAATCAGTTCAATATCAATTCACTTACAAACTTGGAAGAATGGGGATTGAATCGGATGTTCCTCGAAATTGCCTACCCTACCATTTTTAAGGAAAGGGCAATGATCAGCACGTCCGTGGTTGTCGGTCCAGATCAAGGGTTTCGATTGGCTGTTCTTGCCATTGCCTCGGCCATTGCTGTGATCGGATTCTGCTTCCTAGATCTCAATAAACTATCACCATGGTTTCAGTTTTATCGTCGGCGCATAGGTGAGACGTTTTTGCAGAAGGCCCATCTGGATGGGATCATGAAGCTTCGAGACCTAAATCCGACCAAGAATGGATATCCCTATCCCTTGTTTGTGTCCGCCATGATTTTACCGCAGGCTCCATCCTACCATCGCAATCCGAAACTGCGTTCGAAACATGCGAACCCCTGCAAGCTTGACGAGAGTTTTGCTTCGAATTGGTATTCCTATCTTCTCTCACCTTTGTACTGCGGATGGTTGCCAACTGGCAAGAACACCAAGAATACAACGCTGGAAACCTACCGACCAACCACGGAGTATTTAACTGGCGAATTGGGTGTGGATGATGCGGTTGTGCTTTCTGGAGCGGCCATGACACCGTTTATGGCGTCCAACCCTTGCCTCAAAGCGCTCATGCATCTTTTCAACATTCGATTGGAACAGTGGCTTCCCAATCCCCGTTTGCCGGAACAACGAAATGAGCTGTCGTTTTCCCTCATCGATTTGGGCAATGAATGGAAGAACCAAGCCGCTTGGGGACCGGATTCCTGGAGTTATGGAGTTGTTGCTGACGGCGGGTTTCGCGAGTTCCTCGGTGTCGAGGAATTGGTGGCTCGTCGCTGCAGGATTTTGATCGTCTCCGATGCGGGATGCAATAATGGCCTTTACGAATTTGGGGTCTTGGCCGATTTGATTCGCAAACTGCGACTCGATCACTCGATCGAAATCTTGGATCTGGATCACGATCGTCCGCTCGACACCCGCCGACTGAAGCGTTTGGAAGAACTGGATGGTCGTTCGCCGCAACACTTTGTCGTGGGTCGGATCCGCTATCCGGAGAAGGTCTCGGGAGAGATTCCTGCCAAGGGCGAAACGACACTTCAGCAGGATGCGCTCCTCGTTTACGTGCAAATGTCCCTGACGGGGGACGAAAACATCGATATCGAACAGTTCCGGCGAACCAATCCCAACTTTCCAGACGAGCCCATTTCGAATCAGTTTTACTCACCGGACCAAGTCGAATCGTTTCGGCAATTAGGAGAGCATATCGGTCGTATGCTCTGTCGTGACGTGGATGCTTTTGATTGTCCTTCGACCATCAAGCGCAAGGAACAGAGTACAACATTGTCGGTTTCGGAAATGAGAGATTATCGGACACGTCGCCTCGAGGATGCGTTTTGTTCCACGTATAGAAATGAATGTAGGCAGGAATCTACTTTCGCGAACGATGATGCGGGAATTGGCTGGATGTTAAATGTAGACCGAATACTTCCATGCACATATCGTTGTGTGCAGCGATATGAGAACGCATCGGAACAT
>JBBRJI010000540.1:0-4676 GCA_038219625.1 Pirellulales bacterium
CAAGCAGCACTCCGTGCCGATTCAAACGGCACGGAGTGCCGTTCTACACTGTGCCTCCCCAAAATAAAGACTTGACGAAGTACGAGGAGCGAAGGGCGACAATTATCACTATCCTTAAGGAATTCTAGTTTGGAAGAAACAAAAAAGCCGCTTCGCATCGTCGTCGTTGGTGGCGTGGCGGGCGGTGCATCCGCCGCAACGCGAGCACGGCGCGTCAATGCGAATGCTGAAATCACCATGCTTGAACGCGACTCGGTGGTTTCGTTTGCTAACTGCGGGCTCCCCTACCATGTCGGCGGCGAAATCGAGAAACGAAAAAGCTTGATCGTCGCAAAGCAAGAACTGTTTTGGAATCGCTTTCGTATTCAAGTAAAAACGCGATGCGAGGTAATCGAAATCGACCGGCTTACAAAGACACTGCACGCGTTGGATCGAGATTCAGGCAAACCATTGTCAATTGCCTACGATCGATTGATCTTGGCGACTGGAGCTGTGCCTAACAGGCCAAGCTATTGTAATCCCATGCCAAGCAACGCATTCCATCTTTGGACCCTAGCGGACATGGATGGAATCCTGGCGAAGTTGAACAGCGGAAGTGTAGCCCATGCGGTTGTGGTCGGCGGTGGCTTCATCGGGCTGGAGGTAGCAGAACAGCTTCATCGACGCGGAGTCCATGTTACTTTGGTCGAACGCGATCCACAGATTCTTACCAGACTAGATCGTGTCTTTGCAAAGATGGTCGAGAACCACTTGGAATCCAAATCCATCGCACTGCAGCTTGGCAATCCCATCGAGTCTCTCAAGGTCGAGAATGGAAAAGCGGTTTCGGCGACGCTTAAGGACGGACGTGTGTTGAGTTTGGATCTGTTGATTGTCGGGGCAGGAGTCAAGCCTCGAACAGCCCTGGCTTCGCTGTGCGGTCTGTCGCTCGGCCAAGAGGGAGGCGTGCAGGTTAACGAATTCATGCAGTCGTCGGACCCGAACATCTATGCAGTAGGTGATATCGCTGAATACACCAATGGAGTTACGTCGAAGCGTGGCATCAATCCACTTGCTGGGCCAGCCAATCGCTCGGGCCGAATCGCAGGTACCCACGCCGCAACAGGCGTCAGCGAACCAATGGGGCCGGTTTTCGGAACGTCCATCGTTCGAGTCTTCGACCTCACGGCAGCGTGCACCGGACTGAACGAACGCAATTTAATCGCTAACGGGATCCCTTTTCGAACGGCCATTATTCAGGCTCCGCATCATGCCTCGTATTTCCCTGGAGCTCAGTCAATGCAGCTCAAGATCCTCTATTCGCCGACCGACGGAAAGCTACTCGGAGCACAAGCGGTTGGCGGTGAAGGGGTCGACAAGCGAATCGACATATTGGCGACCGCGATGCACTTTGGTGGAACCGTCTTTCAGTTGGCGCAGCTTGATCTTGCGTACGCTCCCCCCTACGGCAGCGCCAAGGACCCGATCCACATGGCCGCGTTTACCGCTTGCAATGATTTGCAAGGGACACCAACGCTAGCGTTGCCAGACGTTTATTTGTCGAATGCGCAAATCGTAGACGTTCGGACGCCTGCCGAGCGAGAGGCGCTGCCACTCGAAAAAGCCATCGCAATCGAGGTGGATGATTTTCCCTCGCGGTTACATGAACTGGACCCTGAACGAATAACCATCGTCGTGTGTCATTCAGGCAAGCGTGCCCATGTTGCAGCTTCTTGGTTGCGCAGCAGCGGATTCAAGAGCGTATTCAACTTGACCGGGGGAATGTCGATACGAAGTCTGACCGAATCTTTTAGTGACCGAAGCATTTTGTAGCCGAGCGAGGCCCTCGCTCAGAATAGGATAGAATAGGATAGGATAGGTAGGATTTCCCGGTCAGACGATTTTAATCCCTGGTCGTTTTTAAGAATCAGACGAACGAAGGGCCTCGCCCGTCCACAAATGTCGCCTTTTGCTCCGCAAAAGTGCGTTTACGAGGCGCACTTTCGCGGAGCGAAAGGCGACAATAACAGCCGCGGAGCGAAAGGGGACAAACATTCCAAATGACAGGGCTGAGTCGTTCGGCTAAACTAGTGTTTTGTCCACATCGTTACTTAACTTCCCCAGGAACTAGCCTTACCACATGGTCGAATTAGTGGACGGACCCATTCCGATCGAACGGCTTTTGGCTGATTCGGTCGACGAATCATGTGGTGCGAGCGTTCTTTTTTTGGGGTCGACACGTCGGTGGACGGGCAATGCGGAAACGGGGCGGACAGAAACCGCGTACCTCGAATATGAAGGATATCGTGACATGGCGTTGGCCAAGCTGGCGGAGCTAGAGAAGATTGCTTGCGAGCGATGGCCAATTAGGACGGTTGCAATCGTCCATCGATTGGGTCGGGTCGAGGTCAAGGAGCCGAGTGTTGCCGTTGTTGTCAGCACTCCCCATCGCACCGATGCTTTTGAAGCCGCGAAATGGTTGATTGATGAACTCAAAAAGCAAGTCCCAATCTGGAAGAAGGAATGGTTTGCCGCACAGCCACCGAAATGGATTCACCCTACCCCCAACTCATGAACACATCCATTCTTCCAAAGACTGTGGCTGGAAAGACGGATCGTCTGCCTCCTCTCATCGACCTATTTGGACGAGTGCATGAGTCGTTGCGAATCAGTGTTACGGATGCGTGCAACATTCGATGTCGCTATTGCATGCCTGAGACGGTATTAGGATTCCTTCCGCAACATCGATTGTTGCAATACAGTTCCATCTTTCGTATTGTCTCGATCTTGGCGCGGGCAGGTGTAAGTAAAATTCGTCTTACGGGAGGGGAACCTCTCATGCGACCGCACTTGGAACAGTTGGTTGCGCAACTTGCTGATATTCCAGGCTTGCAGCAAATCGCTATGACGACCAACGCAATGATGTTAGCGGACAAAGTCGCATCGCTTCAGGATGCAGGCTTAACGCACGTCAACATTTCACTGGACACATTACGAGAGAGCGCCTTCAAACAGATTTCGCGACGCGATGGATTAGACCAAGTGCTTGCAGGCATCGATGCCGCAGTTGCTAGCAAGTTAAAAGTCAGGCTCAACGCCTTGGTGCTACGGGAAATCAATTTGCAAGACTGCATTCCCCTGGTGGATTTTGCACGCGATCGCAATTTGTTTATCCGGTTCATTGAGTTCATGCCTTTGGATGCCGATCGGCAGTGGAGCCAAGATCAGGTAGTTAACGGCAGCGAGCTTCGAAAGCATCTTGAATCGCACTTCGGGCCGCTGGCTGCGATTCCTAGATCTGACCCGGCACAGCCGTCGAGTGATTTTGGGTTCACGGATGGGCGAGGGGGTGTCGGGTTTATCGACCCTGTCTCCAAGCCGTTCTGCCAATCCTGCAATCGCATTCGATTGACAGCGGACGGCAAATTGCGGAACTGCCTTTTCGGTCGCGTGGAGTGGGACCTCAAGGCCGCGAGTGAATCGAATGCGACCGATGAACAGATTTATGGCATCGTTGCGGACTGCATCAAGAACAAGTATGCATCGCACGGCATTTCGACAAGCGATTTCCAACAGCCCGAACGAGCCATGTATCAAATCGGTGGATAGCCGTAGATCCGTCGCTCCGCGACGGATGTCGTTGGTGTTCGAATCCAATTTAAGATCAAAGACGCCTGCCCCGCGTGAAGAAAACTGGATCGCGAAACTTGTTTTGGTAAAGGCTGCTTTCAAGCTGCGTTCGTCTAAAGGCAATACCGTTCGATGAAGCTCAATTTCGCAAAAATTTCGTTTAACCGTTAGCCGCAGGCGTACGTCAATGGTCTCGAGTACGCCTTCGGCTGACGGGTAAACAAATAATTGAACGGTATTGCGTCTAAAGAACTCCAAACGTTTTGAATGCTTCGGTTGCCGACATGCCAGCCGCGATTGCGGTTCGAACTTTGTTTTCTGCACGGACCTTTTCCCAAGCGGCTAAGACAACTTGATGCTCTACCGTTTGCGGAACCACTACAAAACCGTCAAGGTCCGCGGCGATCAAGTCACCGGGTGCAATACTCACGCCATCTAGTTCGATCGTCACATCGAGATCGACGATTCGCTGTCGATTTCGACTGTCATATGGGTTGGTGCCGCGGGCAAAAACTGGAAATCGCATCGCCCGCATTTGGACAATGTCTCTAACCGCCCCATCGACAATTACACCGGCACATCTGCGGTTTACGGCGGCAGTAGAAAGCAGTTCTCCCCAAATACCCGATCGCATGGAGCCCCCTGCTGCACAAACGATTACGTCATCTTGTTGGCAGGAATCGACTGCCATCAACTCCAAGGCATATGGGTTCGGATCTTCATGGGCCATATCAGTCCAAAGCGTTGTTTTGGCTCGGCCGATCAATAGACTACCGTCGACCGTCAGTGAGACAATGGGCAATCGAGGCGATTGACGTCTTAGTCCAATCGTATCCAGCGCATCGCAAAGGAGCGGCACCGAAAGTTGCTCGCGGATCTTGGAGAGCGATATCGGCAATGATGCAAATCGCGGATTTGAATCATGAGTAGTATCCTGGCTCATATGGCTGCAGACTTACCTTCAGTGACATCACCAAGGGAAAATACACTTACTGGATGAATGATTTGTCGCCCTGTAGGATAGTATTCCAGCTTACGGAACGCAAGTCAGTTGTCTCCTTTGAAAG
>JBBRJI010000541.1:0-4674 GCA_038219625.1 Pirellulales bacterium
ACAGAGCCCAATGATAAATCGTCTAAACCAACTTGCTTGAAGGCAGCGTGGACGTCTCCAAGGCTTCTCAACAAAGTAAACGCGGAATTTTCGGATTGCTGGCCAACGAATGCTGCAAACTCGGCTGTGCGTTCCATGGCGAGCGACAGCACGGCGCTCCCTTTCGAAAGCTCTGAGGCTTCGGGGCCAGTTAGTATTTTGTCCAACTGAGCATTGGCTTCCTCGAATCGTCCCAACAAAAGCAGCATGCCGGCTCTTTGATGATCGATGTTTTCAAGGCTCATGATTGGCGTTCGTCGCAAGTCCATGGACAACCATTTGTCCCATCGATTCGAACGCATGAGGATAGGTTCGACTAGATTCCGCAAAACAGAACTTTCCGCCAGAGCCACCGCCTCGTCAATTTTACCTTCCGCTTCGAGCTCGATTACTTTGACACTGGATAAGTTGCTGTTTTGAGAGACTTTCCATTCCTCAGGCATACCCAGTGACCGCCACAATCGATTTGCATGAGCTCGCTCCATCGGACTTAAAACCAGTTCGAGCAGGCGCGGAACAAAAGACTCGTTTTCGGATTTCCAAGCCTTGTTGATGATATGCTGGAGCTTGCCCTCGTCCCTCAGAAGCTGGATTCGAATAGGTGGTTCGAGCAACGCAACAATTTCGAGTAACCGCTCCCATTGGCCATCGTCGATATACCGTTCCAGAACGGAGAATCGTTCCAGAGCGGAATCCTCATTGTTTCTCAACGCTTCGTAGTCGCGAATCATCTCAGCACGCTCGGCGAGCGTACCGTTGGATCGTCGCAATCGCTTTAGCCAACTTGCAATGGCTGCGCGATGTGGGTCACCGCTCTTGGATTCGGTATCTAACCACACGTCCAGAGGAATGGAGCGGTCGCACAACTTCAAAAATGACTCGCGACGAATTCGATAGCTTGCATCATTTAGGCCGTGAATCCAAGATTCGACGTCCGCCTCAAACGGTCCGCCAGCCTTTTCATCCCAATGGAATTCAGCCAAGCCGATCCCATGCGTGGCGAAGGCTACCAAAAACAATGAAAGGAAAATCGATCTTTGAAACAACGTCATTTGGAGATTGTTTTCGAGCGTAAAAAAGGGCCGCAGGACAAAACTACCAGTTATTCTAGCCTGCAACGGCAAGGATCTCCCGCGATTTATCTACTTTTGCGGGTCGGCGGAGCCGCTGGTATTGGTATTGGTCTTAGGTGTAGGAGGCGAAAGGCGCTCTTTCAGAAATAAAAACGACTTTTCCGTCGCATCGGAGTCGATGAAGGTCATTAGGTGAGCTTTTTTCTCCACCACCAGATACTCGAATGCGACACCGTTTTTCGCCAAGGCATCGCACATTAATTGAGAAGCAACGGGCGGTACCAGCCAATCCTTACTTCCATGGAACAAGAAAATAGGTGGATCGTCCGAGCTGACATGTGTCAATGGCGACGCATTCGCATATCGTTCGGGATACTTGGCCCTGGTCCCGCCGAGCAACCCGACCAAGGCTTGGCTATGTTCCGGTATCTGAGACAAGTCGCAGGGTGCTGCCCCGACGACCACCGCTTTGAGGCGGGGTAATCCATCTTTTGGATCCGTGGCTAGCAACGCTGCCAAATGGCCACCGGCAGAATAGCCCCATGCGGCCAGCGCATCGGTGTCCACTCCCAACTCCACGGCATGCGAGTTCATCCATTCCAACGCAAGATTACAATCATCGATTTGAGCTGGGAATGGATGCTTGGGTACCAGTCGATAGTTGATGGCCATGACCACGAACCCCTTTTGCGCCAGCCGTTTTGCATGCAATGCATCGTTTGTCTTATCCCCCGCGAACCATGCTCCGCCATGTATCATAATGACCCCTGGGGACTTCACCGTTTTGCCGCTGGACTTAAGTCGGTAGATATCTGCCCGATGCATCGGCTCGTCCGCATTTCCGTAAACCACATTCCGGACTACTTGGACTTCGGGGTTCGGGGGCGGCGATTCCTCCCCATCCCAGTTTGCAAAGCACTCGGAAAGCAACAAGGACAAAAGGCACAGCGAGTAGATACAATTCATTGGAAAATTTGCGTTATGGAAGTGTAGCTCGACACTCCGTGTCGAGAATCCGAGAATCACGGTACAGGAATCACGGCATGGAATGCCGTGCCACAATAGTCAACAAAAATACAGATAGGTCAATGATAACACCCGCGGAAATTTTAGAAAAAGCAACCAGAATTTATCCTCGCGCGGTCGCGGCATGGCTGGACGGAATGGATGATGAGCTGTTTCCTTGGCGTATTCCCGCCAATCTGAAACTCTTAGACGTCCATTCGAAAAACATCCACGGGGTGCACCGGCTGCGTGAGTCCGCCAAAGAAATCGTCGGATATGGGTACTCGGTCGAATGGGAAAGACGCAATTCACGCAAGTTTGGAGAGAATGACTTCTTTCCGATGGCGATCACGATCGATTCCCGTTTCGATTTGCTCAAGCTGACAAACAAACAGAACGAATTCAAACGTCTTGAGAGCCGTGTACTACGAATCCGACAGCGACTCCCGGAACTGGAAGCATGGCTCAAACGAGGTTGGCAAAAAATCGTCGACTTGGACACATTGGAAGACCTGCTGGTCGTAGCTGAATTTCTGATCCGCAATCCGAGGCCAGGCTGTTTCGCGCGCGAGCTGCCATTATCAGTTCCCACCAAATTGATTCAGCAAAATCGAGCTCTGCTCACAGAGTGGTTGGACATTCTTCTGCCGGACGAATCGATCGATTGCAGTTGCGATCCTCGCAACTTCGAACAGCGTTATGGATTCCGCTATTTCCGATCGCACATCCTGACTCGCATCCTCGATCCTGAACTACAAAAGGAGATTGGACTATTCACCGCCGAGCTCTCTTTGCCCCCGCAAGAAATCGCAAACATTCCTGTTGGTGATGCCAGGGTGGTGATGGTCGAGAACCAAGTCACGTTGCTAACGCTCCCTCCCATCAAGCGTGGCATCGCTTTCTTTGGGATGGGGAAGGGAATCACGCAGCTATTCGACATCCCTTGGTTGCATAGATCGTCCATTACCTATTGGGGTGATTTGGATGTCGAGGGATTTGAGATCCTGGCAATGCTTCGCAGAAGGTACCCCCAGACAAACAGTATCTTAATGGACATGCGAACTGTTCGCGAGTTTGAACACTTGGCAACAGCCGGAACCCTGCGTCAAGCGGAGATACCGTCGGAACTCAATACAAACGAAGCGGCAGCATTCGTGCATTGCCGCGAAAACAATCTCCGTATTGAACAAGAACACATTCATCAATCGGTGGTGGATGATGTGTTGCTGCCCGTCAGTCGGCGGAGCGACTGACCTACGGAAGCCACGCAGGAAATACTTTTGGTTTATATTGGATGGAAGCAAGTCCAACCAAGTTCGAGGTAACCTGTCGATGAATCGAGCGTGACATGAATCCTACTTACCCTCATCCGATTTCCTTAGATAGAATGGTGCGCGCTGTGGAAAAAGTCAGACTGAGATTGCTTCGCGCTGTGAATGTGCTTGAATCGGCACAGATCCCTTATGCGATCGTTGGAGGCAACGCAGTCGCTGCGTGGGTGTCTCGAATCGATGAAGCTGCCGTCCGAAATACTCAAGATGTCGACATATTGGTCCAGCGTAGCGACATGGACCGGCTCAAAGTTGCATTTGTGAGCGCAGGTTTTGTTTACGGTCAGTCGCTCGACGTTGAATTCTTTTTGGACGAGCCCAACGGCAAAATTCGAGATGCGATCCACTTGTTGATGGCCGGTGAAAAGGTCAAAGTCGAGTACGCGTCCGCGGCGCCAAACATCAACGAGTCCGAGTGTGGCCTGGAATTTCAAGTCATCGCATTGCGAGCGTTGGTAGAGATGAAATTAAATTCGTATCGAGATAAGGACAAGACTCATCTTCGCGACATGATAGAAGTTGGATTGATCGACGGGGATTGGCCCAAAAAGTTTCCACCGGTGCTTGCAGAGAGATTGCAGTTATTGCTAGACGATCCAAACGGATAAGTCAAGATTTCGTAGTTGACGCTTTTTTTCATCCATTCGCATGCGCGATGTTCCTGTAGGACATTCAAGCGGTTTTGCATCGCGGACATGCTTTCATGCTTTGCTGAATTATAAACAATTTTGACACTCCTCGCTAATCGTCAGTATTCAACATTCTCGTTCCCCGGCGCCGCCGCAGAGCAGCCATGCAGCAGGGTCGGCGTCACTCGGCATGCGCCAATCTCCGCGCGGCGACAGGGAAACGGTCCCCACCTTGGGACCGTCCGGCATGCACGATCGCTTGAATTGAGCCGCAAAGAAACGTCGCAGAAACGTTTCTAAGACGCGTCTAATTTCCTCTGCCGAATACTCGCGATCAAACTTTGCCTGTTTTGCCAAAAGCAAGATCTTGTTGGGTGACGCACCGCAGCGAACGAAATGATACAAAAAGAAATCATGAAGCTCATACGGTCCAATCGTACCCTCTGTGCTTTGGTGCATCGCTTTGTTTTTTGTTAACGGTAGCAGCTCGGGCGATATGGGTGTGTCCGCAATGTCCAAGAGTACCTTTCGAGCATCGCCATCGAACCGATTCATGGCAACGTAGCGAACCAGGAATTTGACAAGCGTTTTCGGGAC
>JBBRJI010000542.1:0-4649 GCA_038219625.1 Pirellulales bacterium
CCTCGATCCATCACGTAAAGCCGATCGGACTCGATCGTTCGTTCCACCACGGCCCGTTCATCAAGGTCGCCACCACCTTCGCGTGTACTGATCGAAATGAAGGTCTCGATTGCCCGCCTTATCGCGTTTGCACCCATCGTCGTGCAATCGCTCCAATAAGGGCGCGAGCATATCGAAGTACTTCAGCCCAGTAATGTCTTTACTACGGATCTTTGGTTTCACGGTGGCGCCTGCCACGGACAAATCAGACTGCTCGTTGGCATCCGATGGCAGTTGTTTACTTGCAGTAGGGTGCGTTCTTTCGGGGTGTTCTTCCACCAGCCGTTCAAGAATAATCTTGTTTCGATTGGCTTGTTGCTGCTGAGTTGCTTTTGAGATTTTAGCCATGACCATCCGCCAGTTTGACAGTTACCATAATGACCTATTGGTGGGGCGTAAATCTCGTGCCAAAGTCGCAGGAATCGCAATATTGTTTAAAGAATTATTTACAGCAATTTACTTGCCGAACACTATTGCATGTATCCCTTTTGAAGTAAGCGACCGCGAAGCTACCTTGGGCAATATCGTCGGCATCAGTCCATGGAGCGCCCCACGAGACGAGCAAGCCCACGAGCGGCCCACGATAAAGATGAATAAGTTCTGACAATTCCATGTTGTTCCTTCTTCTACCCATAAGTGACCGCCTGCACACTCAATCACACAAGATTCTTGGGAAGATTCAAAGGTTGTGAGAAATTGGCTTGTTCAACGTCTGGCCCCGCTCAAGACCGTTGTGCGATGGACAATGATCTCGCAGTTTACAGGTGCCAAGCATCACTCATTCAGAAACGGACGCGGAACATCGGCACGTCGTTGGTGCAAGGTCTTGATTTGAGTTGCCGGGTTGGTTTCGTTTTGGCTGGCCGGGTTGGGGTATGAGAGAAGGGAAATGCATGCCCTCTTCTTCCATACGGCTATCGGTCCAAAGTGATTCACGCGGTGTATCGATGCAGCGAAGATGGCTCTCAGTGCCTCCCACAACAGCACCAGCAAGAGGTGCGTTCTCTGCTGGCATCCGGCGTTCGGGCCGTGATCTGCCAGCGACTGCCAGCGACTGCCAGCGACTGCTTCACAGCAACATTGAAGGGTAGAAGCAAGAACTGGCGCTTGAGTTTATGTTCAAGCCCATTAGTACCGATTGAGCTGCAAATGCGGGGCGTGCCCATAGTTGACCGGCTTGTACTGAATGTTCAACTCTGGTGTATTGACCCGAAGGTTGCCGTCTCTGCGTGAAGTCAGAGCGCGATCAAGGATGCCTGCCGCTAGCATGGTTCGTTCCACGGGATAAACGGGACTGCCTGTGTGAACCATCTGCTCGAAGCCCTTGAGCAGGTAAGCGAAATGAGGATACCTCGGCTCTGGACGCTCCTCGACCCGAGTCGCAAACGTTTCGCCCGTGGTGGTTCGGCATGCGACGGAGATACCGGTTGCAAAACTACTGAGCATGACGACGGGTACGAGCAATCCGTCCATATAGTGCACCACGAATATCGCTGCGCCCTCGCCTGACGCTTCCAAAACGGTTTTCAAATTTGTTCCGCTCGATGCTAAACCGGCGTCTAACAACTTTGCGTCAATCAACTTGCTTTCCAATAAATTCGGCAATGCGTGAACCGGGTAGGATTGAACCCAATCGACTCCTGTATGTTGGCTTTCGCGGCGCTCGATGATGCATTGCAAAAAATCCAATGTATGGAAACCATAGACATCCAAACCAGAATAACCGATTGCAACGCAAGCTTCCAAGTCGCTGCCCCATGGCAACGTTTTATCTGGATTGCGATAACTCACAACCAAAGAAGACCCTGCCATCCAAGGAATTTTTAATTCGGTCGCCCGATCGTAGATCCATTTTGCGTCATCCCACACCGGCCCAGGATGCTTGTCGTGGAAGATCGGGACAACTTTGCCGAGTCGCTCGAATGCGTCTGCAATCTCGCCGAAAAGTCTTCGTCTTGGATAGAGATGCTGTTCTTTGTCATTCCAGGGGTAGTCGCCATGCTCGCCGATGCACAGCACGCCGTCCACGGTGACGCGACCGGTATCCAGCTCGATTGACTCTGCGATGGTCTTGCAGAGCCTAAAGCCATGTTCCGCTGCGAGGCTACGAGACATGTCATCTCGCGGATACTGATCGACGTACAGCGACGCGAGGGTTAGTGCCGGCCCAATCCCTTGGTCCTGTTTCCAACCCGAAAGTATCTTTCCCACCAGCACATCTGCGTGTGAGTTCTTTCGATAGACAGTAACAATAGCCGCAACCGACTTCGGTTTCGGCCTAGAGTCTAGATCAAAACCCAACAGTCGCGGATCCCGATGCCACAGCCCAATGCCAACGGCTGCACCGGCCGCATTCCCTAAAAAATGGCGACGATCAAAAGTTTTCATTTTCGATTTGCCTAATCTTTCTCTCTGTCACTTTCAACTGATGACGAATCCATTGCACGGATCGATGATAGTAGTCCCGCAGCGAGGATTGAGTTCGAACTCGGTCGGTTCGGCTGGCAGGCTGGCACCTTAATCCACTGTCCATCGACTTCCAGTCTAACTTTTCTAGTCGGGCACAACTGCCACCAACGGAGTGCAACTTGAGTATTGTCCAAGGTCGCCACGACGTCTGGCCGTGACCTAAGCAATAAATGAAAGTGATTTGAAAGACAAGAAAAAGCCAAAAGGTCGATTCCGAAATTGGCGTCGAGTTGCTTGAGCTTTACTTCGATCCAAGGTTTTCGGTGATCGAAATTTTTCCCGGATCGTTCATCGAATCCCATGAGGTAGCACGAGCGGACCGACTTCCCGATCGGGGGAACACGGGGACGCATACGCCTGGCTTCACGCCAAGGGTTATTACCATCTATTCTAGAGAAAAGGTAAATATCCCCCGAGTAAAACTCGGGGGCATTTCAACGCCACTTGGCGATGGGGTATTTCTTGGTTGCCTCATCAGGATTTGGTCCTAAAGGGGGAACATGGGGACACCCGAAAGCGCCGGGATAAACCGGATTGGGAGATAGTGCAAAGGGGGCAGAGATAGTGCAAAGGGGTAAGGTCGGTCAGGTCTCTTTTTTGTAACAGAACGATTGGGCTTAATGCAAATTGAGAATTTTGCGACATAGCTCCAAGCCAGCGGGATTTACTCGCGGGGAAACGTCGTTCGGAAGGGCGAACGAACGAATTTAAGCGAGCGCAGAGCTATGGCCGTGTGCCCTAGTTTACCGGCGGCAGTCGAATCGGTTGGTCAAGGTGCGATAGCACAAAGGGCATGACACTCGTTGCTTTCGGGCGTTTGCTCGTACATTCGACTTGCCACTCAATTGCAATCAAATTGCCATGAACGCTGATTGGGCCACGTGGTAGTTGGAGTTGGAACTTCTTCTCACCGCTATTGGACTCGGGAGACCAGTCCTCGGTAAAAATCGTTTCGGAGTCATCGGTTCCTTTACCAGACGTTTTCCAAGAGACTTCCAGCGTTAATTTGGAAGGAGACGAATCAAATCGCCAAACGACCGTTCCATTTAACAATTGGCCCGGTCGGCAATTGGAATCCTCAAGCTTGATTTGTAGCGACATTTTGGTGCGTTTAAGCGGGGTTAGAGAGTTACTTGTTGTTTTTTCCAACAAGCTCATCTATCAAATCGTCCAGTTCTGATCGCTCAATTCCCATTTTCGCGGCGGCCAAAGCAAAGAGTCGCTTTTCTACTTCACTCAACTTACCGTCGGCAGCCATGATGCGAACCAAATCGGAAAGCATGGCGATTTGCTCTTTCTTTTCAACCGGCAGCTTCAAGGACGCTTCGTCGCTCAACGCATAAGCAACCGCTTTTCCCAAATCGGCTTCGTCGAGCCCCATTTCGCCGCATCGATCTACCAACAATGCGATCTCGCGTTCGGACAAGTTGCCGTCGGAGGAAGCCATAATGACGAGATTCTTGAGGTGGTCCAAATGTTGCATATTGAGTCATTGCCTTTGTTCAGGTGAAAACCAACTCAATCATAGTCCGATAGTCACCGGGCTGTTGGCTCTCAATCTAGAAAGTTGCAACAGTTTCCTCAGTGGTGCTTTGAATTGCGGCATCAATGACTCTGCTCGGGCTAGGAATCGATTTTCTGGTCGGCAACGGTACACGTCTAGAAACGAGAGTGACTAAAATCCCATCTTGCACCTTGTCACCATTTTGGTTGAATAGCTGCCGATACCAATGAACCTCCCCATGTCGCCTCCCTCGCGGCTTCAAATCGATGACTTCCGTAACGGCTTGTACTACATCGCCAACAAAAACCGGTTTCGTAAAGCTCCAACTCCGGATATCGACAAGCGCCGCCGTCAGGACCGCTGGGGCTTTCGAACTAAGCCCTGCGAGTATGGAAAGACCAAGCAATCCATGAGCTACCGGTTTGCCAAAAGGACCACTCGCAGCAAATTGAGGATCCGTATGAAGAGGATCGTGATCACCTGTTAGATTTGCAAACGACTGCAAATCGGCAGCTAAAACGGTTCGTTCTGCACTGGTCCATTTATCGCCAACATTGAGTTGCTCAAAAGAAAGCGGTTCGATCGTAACCATAAAGCCTTCACCTCCATTCAATTGGCCGTTAAGACCTCTCGAAGT
>JBBRJI010000543.1:0-4637 GCA_038219625.1 Pirellulales bacterium
ACCGTAACGCTTAGCACTCCCGTTCAAACGACCGAGCCATTCCACTCAACGCTTGTGTCAACGCGAATGACAGCAAGCAATCCTGCGACTGCAATCAAACAACAAGGCGTTTGTCCCGTGACCGGAGCTAAACTGGGCAGCATGGGTGATCCGGTCTCGGTGCAAGCCGCTGGCCAAACTGTTTTTGTTTGCTGCAAGGCTTGCCAAGACGCTGTCAATCGCGATCCAGAGAAGTTCATTTCGCGGCTAAGAATGGTTTCTGACAATGGCGTTTTGAGTGTGCCGGAAACTGCCGTGGTTGATACGGGCGATCAAAAGATCGTCTACGTTGAACGCGAAGTAGGGATCTACGAAGGACTCGAAGTCATACTCGGTCCGAAATCCAAAGGTTACTACGCCGTCGTATCTGGACTTATGCCCGGTGACAAAGTCGCTGCCTCCGGCGCATTCCTCATCGACGCCGAAACACGCTTGAACCCTGCGGCAGCAGCGAGCTACTTCGGTGCAAGCGGAAGCCCGACCAGCGGCACTGTCTCGATGGACTCCGTAGGTGGCACGTCGCTAGCCGCCGGCTCCGAGACGAATGGCGGGACCAGCAAGGAACCAGTGGCTACGGCCTTACCGCTTACATCGCAGCTGACCAAGGATGAACTAGCTGAAATCGCCAAACTCTCCGACGCCGACCAATCACTAGCCAAGCACAAGTTCTTTGCCCAATCACGAAGGAACCACTCGGCTCCATGGGCATCCCGTTGAAGGTCTCCGTCGGCAGTGACCTGGTATTCGTTTGTTGTGCCGGTTGCAAGAAAGGCGTCTTGAAAGAGCCAGAAAAGATGTTGGAACTGGTGCGTCAGTGGCGGGCTGTGACCTCAGCTTTAGGAAAATACACGTTGAACTACCACAAAACGCTGTTTTTTATTGCGAACAATGACGTTTTGTCGTCAATAACCGCTTGCACATGTTAACAAACAAAAGCGTTTAATTCCAGTGTATACTGATTGATTCCGGTAGTTCGCCGGTAGTCTACTGGTCGTGCCCGGTAGTTTCGCCCTACTGCCCAGAGGTTCCGACGTTTGACTCCTTCCGAGAAGCTCTCGCTTACCGAACGCGACATTTGTACTAAGTTCGTCATGCCTGCCATCGAGTCGGCGGGTTGGGATATCGTTCATCATGTCCGCGAACAATATTACTTTACCGACGGTCGGGTAATAGTTCGCGGTAAAAAGGCCACTCGTGGTGTCCGCAAGTTTGTCGACATATTGCTGATACACGAATCGAATATCCCGATCGCGATCATCGAAGCGAAAGACAACAGCCAAAGCGTCGGCAGCGGAATGCAACAGGGACTTGCTTATGCTAACACTCTCGATGTTCCCTTCGTATTTAGCACTAACGGTAATGGCTTTCTGTTCCATGATCGCCTGATCACAGAGGGTGTTATCGAAAAGGAATTGAGATTAGAACAATTTCCATCACCAATCGCTTTGTGGGAACGCTATTGTGCCGCCAAGGGCTTAACGTCAAAGACTTCTCACCGTATTGCAGCCCTACTACTCAGATGGCTCGGGGCGCGCACCTCGTTATTTCCAACGTATCGCCATCAATAGGACCATCGAAGCGATTGCCAACGGGGAAAAGCGAATCCTACTGATCATGGCCACCGGCACGGGAAAGACCTACACCGCCTTTCAAATCATCTGGCGGCTATGGAAATCTGGTACATGCAAGCGAATTCTGTTTTTAGCCGACCGCAACATCCTCGTCGATCAAACCAAGACCAATGATTTCAAGCCGTTCGGTTCGGCGATGACCAAGATCACGAACCGAAAAATCGATCCCGCCTATGAAATCTATCTATCCTTATATCAAGCTGTCAGTTCCGTCGACGATCAGCGTAATGCCTACAAAGAGTTCTCGCCGGACTTCTTCGATCTGGTTGTTGTGGACGAATGCCACCGAGGAAGCGCGACCGAGGATAGTTCTTGGCGCGAGATCCTAGATTACTTTTCGTCAGCAACTCAAATAGGTCTAACTGCCACACCAAAGGAAGTTAAGCCTAAAAAAGGCGAAACACTCATTAAGGATCCCGAATTCAATCTCAAGTACTTTGGCAATGCTATCTACACCTACTCGCTCAAGCAAGGGATCGAAGACGGCTTTCTTGCTCCTTACAAAGTCGTTCGGATCGATATCGACAAAGATCTCGAAGGTTGGCGACCAACTGAGGAAATGAAGGACAAGCATGGCCAAATCATCCAGGATCGGACCTACAATCAAAAGGATTTTGACAAGACGCTGGTGTTGGAGAAGCGCACAACTCTTGTCGCCCAAAAAATCACTCGTTTTCTCAAAGAGACCAACCGATTCGACAAGACGATCGTGTTTTGTGAAGACATCGACCATGCCGAGCGGATGCGGTCGGCTCTCGTCAACGAAAACGCCGACCTTTACGCGATCAATAATAAGTACGTGATGCGAATCACAGGGGACAGCAAGGAAGGGAAAAACGAACTCGACCAGTTTATTCTCCCTGAAGAAAAATATCCCGTCATCGTGACCACTTCGGAATTGATGACGACGGGAGTCGATGCGAAGACTTGCAAATTGATCGTTCTCGACAAAAACATCCAATCGATGACCAAGTTCAAACAGATTATCGGACGAGGAACTCGAATCGATGAGGACTACAACAAGATGTACTTCACGATTATGGATTTCAAAAAAGCTTCGGAACGATTCTCGGATACCGACTTCGACGGCGAGCCCGTAGCGATTCACATTCCCCTTCCTGACGAATCCCCAGTTCCGCCCGATGAACCAGATAACGATGGTAAACCAACTACCGGCGACCCATCCAACGAACTAGAAACGGATAAGCCCAATGAAACCGGCGATGGTACCGAGATAATAACACAGCTCTACGCAACGGCGTCCTGATGAAAAATCCGTTGACATCGACTCGATACAACGTATCCTCGCACGCCATGCAAATTGTTCGACGCGTCTAAAGAAGACTCCACCCTATGCTGAATTCGGCGACTATCAAATCCATTCAAGACATCATGCGCAAGGATGCAGCTGTCGATGGCGATGCGCAGCGACTCGGACAACTAACCTGGCTATTCTTTCTCAAAATCTTTGATGATCGCGAACAAGAGTGGGAAATCACGGTCAAACGGTATAAATCACCGATCCCGGAAGAACTTCGTTGGCGCAATTGGGCCGCAAACACCGAGGGGCTAACCGGCGATGGACTTCTGAACTTCGTCAATAACAAACTCTTTGCCACTCTCAAAAGCCTATCACCTGACACAAGCCCACGTCATCGCGTCATCCACGACGTCTTTGAGGACGCATACCAGTACATGAAGAATGGGACGCTGTTGCGTCAAGTGATTAACAAGATCAACGAAAGTCTCGACTTCAATCGCAGCGAGGATCGGCATGTCTTCAGCGACCTGTACGAGCAAATTCTCAAGGACCTGCAAGGCGCAGGGAACGCCGGGGAATACTACACACCAAGAGCGGTAACGCAGTTTATGGTCGACATGGTCAATCCACTTCTTGGAGAGCGAGTTCTTGACCCAGCCTGCGGCACCGGAGGATTCTTGACTTGCTCCATCGAACACATGCGCAATCAGGTGAAAACACCCGACGACGAAGGCCTGCTTCAAAAATCAGTGCTTGGTGTTGAAAAGAAACCGTTACCTCACTTGCTTTGCGTAACGAACATGTTGCTGCATGGTATCGACGTACCAACCAACATTCGGCACGACAACACACTTGCAAAACCACTTGCAAGCTACGGCCCCAAGGATCGGGTGGATTGCGTGATCACCAATCCTCCATTCGGCGGTATGGAAGAGGACGGTATCGAAAACAATTTTCCTGCGAAATTTCGAACACGTGAAACCGCCGACTTGTTTCTTGTCTTGATCATGTCCCTGCTGAAAGACGGCGGACGCGGTGCTATCGTCCTGCCAGACGGTACGTTGTTTGGTGAAGGCATCAAAACCACGATCAAGGAAAAACTTCTTACCGAATGCAACCTGCATACGATCGTGCGATTACCCAATGGCGTCTTTGCACCTTATACAGGTATCAAGACAAATCTGCTGTTCTTCACCAAAGGGGAGCCGACCAAAGAAGTTTGGTACTACGAGCATCCGTATCCGGCGGGCGTCAAGTCCTATAACAAAACCAAACCGATCCGCATCGAAGAGTTCGAGGCAGAAAAGAAATGGTGGACCAAGCTCGATAAGAAGGGGGCATTCAGCAAGCGCAAAGAAAACGAATTGGCTTGGCGTGTCTCGATCGAACAGATCCAAGCCAGCAACTACAACCTCGACATCAAGAACCCACACAACTCCGACGTCGGTCCTGGCGATGTCGATGTACTATTGCCCGAATACGAAAAGCTGATCGCTCAAGTCGCCGCAACCCGCGACAAACTCAAAGCCCAACTGATGGAGAGTTTATTGGGGTCCAACGAGGGAAAGAAGGGACGCAAATGAAAGAATCGGAGCTGGTTGTCTACCGTGATCTGTTGGGAAGTATCAAAGCCCGAGTTCGCCAATCCCAACTACAAGCTGCATTGTCGGCCAATGCCCATATGCTGTTCGTGTATTGGGATGTTG
>JBBRJI010000544.1:0-4635 GCA_038219625.1 Pirellulales bacterium
TTGGCAGGACTTTCGCGGCGAGTTGTTGCGATGCAATCTTCTGGTGTTTGGCGGCGATATCTTTGACTTTCGTTGGAGTCGCCACGAAGAGCTGACTCAAAGTCTGTCGGAAGTGTCCAACTGGTTGGAAGACCTACTGGACCATTATCCGCATCTAAGAATTGCATGTGTTCTGGGGAATCACGACTGCTTGCTGGCGTCGCAACCTGAGTTTCATCGCTTTTCCAACACGTTCGCCCAGTTCACATGGGAAGAGCATCAGTTTGGCATCGCAGACCAATTGTTCTTACACGGAGACATTCTCGATGCTGGATACAACCTGACGCAACTTAGTCTCTATCGTCAGCGTTTTGTAGACGACCGGCGGACTCGGGGGCAAGTAGCGAATCGCCTTTACGATGCTGTGATTGCGACGCGGCTTCATCGGGTTCCGTCCCGAATACTGCATCCACCGTGGCTGGTTGCCCGAAAACTCGCGCGTTTTCTAGAATGCAATGATACCCCCTCGTGAATAACGTAAAGCAAATCTACATGCGCCATACTCATCTCCCGTTTCAGGGCCAGAGCTTTCAAGAGCAAACTTTCTTCAACGCTGGATCGGGGATTCGCCACCTAGAATTCGCACCATGCTTTTTTGAATGCACTGGAGATATCGATGAAGCCATCGAACGCAGCAAACGAGCGCACCCCAAGATGATTCGGAACAACGATACCCAATGAGCCGACTCGAACTATTGCAATACTTTCCGTGGTTTCTCATTGTTATCCTATTGGTGGTCGATGTTTGGGCCACCGGTCATGTACTTCTCTTCAAGCGTGATACGCGGGCAGCGATTGCCTGGATCGGCTATATTTGGTTTGTTCCGTTGATCGGGAGCGTGCTCTATTTTTTATTCGGCATTAACCGCATCAAACGCCGGGCTCGTTCCTTAAAGCACCTTCATTGCCTGCCTTCCGAACCGGAAGTCGCATCCTCGCTTAAGATCCATTCGGACGAACTTGCGACGCTTGGAACACGCCTGCCAAATCTCGCAAGGATCGTTGAGCAGGTCACTTGCCTGACTTTGACGAGGGGTAATGACGTCCGTGAGTTGGGTCCTCAAACCGCATATTCAGAGATGCTTGCCAGCATAGACCAAGCCCAATCGTCGATTGCTTTGTGTACCTACATATTTGATCGTGATCCAGTTGGAAGACGATTCGTCGAAGCGTTGGCGACAGCACAGAAACGAGGTGTCGAAGTCCGCGTTCTCATCGACGACGTCGGGGCTCGATACTCTTGGCCAAGTGTATTTCGCTGGCTTCGAAACGAAAAAATACTGGCCGCAGCCTTTATGCCGACTTGGGCTCCGTGGATTGTTCCCTACGCCAATTTGCGGAATCATCGAAAGCTCCTGATTGTCGATGGAGCAACCGGCTTCACGGGTGGAATGAACATTCGAGCGTCGCATTCGAGCGAAACGTCTGCCTCACGTCGAACCGAAGATTTACACTTTCGAATGCAAGGACCGGTCGTGCGTCAGATGCAAAGCGTGTTCGCTGAAGACTGGCGATTCACGACGGGAGAATCGCTTTCAGGAGCAAAATGGTTTCCTGAGATTGCATCCCAGGGCGATGTCTTGGCCCGCTCTGTTTCGGCAGGTCCGGACGAGGAGTACGAGCGGCTTCGAATGACGATTCTCGCCGCGCTTAGTTGTGCTGAACGATCGGTGCGAATTGTAACTCCCTATTTCGTGCCGGACCGTGACATCATTACAGCACTGAATTTGGCATCGATGCGAGGCGTCGCAGTTGACATTCTATTGCCTCAGGTAAACAACCTATGCTTTGTGCAATGGGCCTCGACCGCTATCCTCTGGCAAGTCCTTGAGCGGGGGTGCCGCGTGTGGTACGTTCCGCCCCCGTTTGATCATACAAAACTGATGTTGGTCGACGGTGTCTGGACGTTTTTAGGTTCCTCGAATTGGGATGCTCGCAGCCTTCGATTGAATTTCGATTTCAATGTGGAATGCTACGATGAGAGTCTTGCGCGAAGGCTCGAGTTGATGGTGGAAGAAAAGCGGAGTCGATCCACGCCGATTACGCTTGCGGATGTCGATGGCCGTAGTCTTCCTAGAAAATTGCGAGACGGGGCTGCTCGTCTTTTATCGCCCTATCTGTAACAATTGATCTGAATCACTTATTCAATTTCAACGAAGCATGCTGTAAAGTAAATACGCACCTAACGCTGCCCCTAGCAGTGAAAGGCTACCCGCGACAACCAAACTGAATTGTGTCCAATAGTGACTTGGAAGTTGTGCGGGCGTGAGAGTTCTGCCAAAGCGGACGTGCTGTAACGCTGAACCTGCAATGACCATTGAACCCAACATTACGAATCCTGTATCGATCACAGTCGAGCCAGTGATCGAAGGAGTTGTCGCCAGTGGATTGCGGGCAATGGCAAGAAACAATCCGAATCGAGCGACCAGAAAGCCAAGACCGATGATGGCAATACCCGTTCGCAACCAAGCCAGTAACGTTCGCTCGGCTGCAAAGTAGATCCTTGGATCTGTCGCTTCCGTTCCAATGCCCTTGGACAAGTCGCCGTTTGGAGGCTCGGTGATGTTGGCACTCACTTTGTGGGCACAACTCGTTCAAACTCGATGAAATAGTTTTCCTTTAACAAGTCTGAATGCTCACGTACCTTCTTGTAGCCGCAGGACAGAATCTCCGCTTCAAAAACTTCTTGGCCAGCGCGAACATGTTTCATCGTCCAATCCGTACTTTCGCCTTCGACGCGATTGAAGTCGACGAGAAACAATCGCCCGCCAGGCTTGAGCGCCGCGTGAAGCGAACTCATGGTTTTTAAGGGGAACTCAAAGTGATGATAGGTGTCGCAGATGTATGCAACATCCACGATCGCTGGTTCCAGCTTCGTTGAGTCTGGTGTGCATTGAATCGTTTTTACGTTCTTTCGACCTGCTTCTCGGTTGGTGCTGTTGATGTGCTCTAGGAAGTTCGAAGCTATATCAACGGCAAACACTTGGCCGTTCGGGCCAACCGCCTCGGAGAATAGTCGAGTGAAAAGACCAGTCCCTGCCCCAATATCAGCCACGGTCATTCCCGGAACGACCTTGCATAATTCTATAATTTCTTTCCGTTTCGAAAAAACCTCTCGACTCTCGATCTCAAATTTTTCTTGAAATTCGCTGACTTTAGGATCTCGAAAAGCGTCGTTGACGCCCGGACGAACACTTTTTTCCTGGGCTAGGATAGAGGACGATAAGACTGAAAAACCCAGAATCGCCGATGCTATTGCCGATCGCTGCATTGTTTATCCCCGAGTTTAAAAGCCGATAACATGTAGGTTGGGACCATCGTCCCGACCGAAAGAAGTTCTTTGTAATCTAAAATTAGCTCAGGACAATTGGTCCCAAGGTACACTACAAAAGCCCATTATAGCTAAAGTGCCAACGTTCCTGGAAGCCGGAAGTAATGTGACAAGAAACGCTTCATCGCTATGTCCAACATGTGTAACACGGATTCACTGCCTGTTCAGTGTCAATTGCAGCGTGGAATTGAACCACTCTTCTGGTTTGGCTGGGAGATGGGTGGGTGTTTCCCAACGACAATCCAAAGATATCGTACTTCAGCAAGTCGTGGCCGATTCATTCGCAACAACTTGATCGTCGCTGTTCTCAAGACGGGGCGAAAAACTGTGCTACAGCAAACCAAGACTAATCCACCTAGAGTTTTTTGTGAGATGTTATCGATCCAGGAGATGCATTAGCGTTGTCTTTATCGAAAAAGTCGCGGTGCATGACTTGTAAGATTCCGCGAACTAGCTCTTGCAACATCTTCGCTCGAGAAGGTGCTGCAGTCGGACTGCTGGCGGTGATGCGGGATTCGATTTCAGAGTGTTTCGCCTGGTCCTGCCAATCGGCAATCACAAGTGCCTTCGTTAGCAACCCAGTCGCAACGAAGCTTGACGCACGAACGATCTTCGACGAGGTTTATTCATTGTTCTCCTTCGCAAATACAGGTCGGTCGTCGGCGGGGGCACCCTCGACACACTTCTTGCATCCAAGCTGAAAACCAAGCATCGAATCTCGACCTAGCGGTGACATGACCCATTCGCGGTGAACCATTGGTGGTTCGTGGCGGACGTGTTGGTTATGTCCGCATGCCAACTGCGCGACCCAGTGACCCTTGTCGTCGCGGTGGTAGCCGATGATCGGTTGCTGCACACCGCTGCTCACTTCACTCATCGCTTAGCGCTTTCGCAAAGAGGAACGATGGGACTAGCCGATTCGACTAGGTCTTGAATCGTCACACTGGCGAACGCCTTTTCGGTAGCCGCGTAGGCTTTATCGAGTTCCGCATGCAAGGGACACAACGTAGTATGTCCCTTGAGTCCGAGCGGGCACTTCTTAATCCTCGCAATCGGTTCGACGGTGTTGATGACATCCAGAATCGTCAGTTTGCTTATAGCGTGCGTTAGTTCGTAGCCACCGCCCGGACCGGGACGCGACTGAACCATGCCGGCAGCGCACAGGTCTTGAAGTACTCGCGTCAAATAACGGCGTGGCACTTTCGTTTGTTCGGCCAGCAAATTCGCCGAGACCGGCCGATCGATTTGACTGCCCATGCAGGTGA
>JBBRJI010000545.1:0-4627 GCA_038219625.1 Pirellulales bacterium
CAACGTTCCCACCGGTTTCGCTGGTTTGAGGCAGGTCCATGCTTGCCCAAGTCAATCCATTATCGGGTGATCGAAATAAACCAACAACAACGCCGCGATTGATAATTGCCGCGTAGACTTCGTTGTTGCGTCCGGCGGACATTTCCAAGTTGCTGGTGTTGTTAACGATCAAAGCCTCCATAGCGGGAGTACTGACCTTCGTCCAGGTTGCGCCAGCATCGGATGACTTGTAAACCCCATTGCCTCCGGCCGTCGGCGAGAAAACAATGGACGTATACAGAACGCTCGAATTCAGCGGGTCGGCAACAAGATCGTAACTCACGCCAGCCGGAAGCCCCGTAGCAGCTCCATTGCCAGTCGAGATCTGAGTAAAGCTCGCCCCAACATCCGTGCTGCGAAAGATGCCAATGTTCGAATTGTTGAAGGTATCCGCGTCGTTCACTGAAACGACAATCGTACTGCCGTTGGCATAAACTCCGGAGATGTTCTTTCCCTGCAAAACACCTCCGCCATCGACCACTTGCCATTTCTGACCTGCATTGGTCGAACGCATTAGTCCGATGAGTTGGTTGCCAAGCTGATTATAACTACTATTACGCCCAACGCCGGCGTATATGGTATTCGTGGTCGAATCACCAACGTCAAACGCCAAAGCGCCGATGGATTGCGAAGGCATGTTGTCCGTTAGAGGCGCCCATTTGGGTTGCGAAGCAGTTGCGTCGATGGTCTTCCAGACCCCGCCGTTTACGGAACCGATGTAAAGAGTATTTGGATTTGTGGGGTGCGCCAAAGCCGAATGGATCGCGCCAACTATCGGCTTGTCGGCAATGTTTTCGACTTGGCCATTCGTGGCAGAAAACGGTCCTAGGGGATTCCATTCGCCAGGTAAAACGGCAAGCAAAATCCGTTGCTCCAAACTTTCAAACCGAGGGCGCAACCGATCGCTCCTGCGAATTGGTCGTTTTTGGAATGTCAAGTGATTTTTTTTGGGGTTCATGTTGAAGTCTCAGTTACGCGGTAGTTTGCAGGGTCTGATTCTAGTGATCGGACGTATAAAAATGCAACCATAACCCTAACATTTTCCATAAATCGGCTGTCTTTAGGCAAGTGGCAGAATGCGGTCGTGCTCGCGTTCAGCCTGCAAACGACATTAGCTCAGCGGAGATTCGAAACAGTAATGAATATCGATCGACACTTAGTCGTCCAAGAAATCGCCCGCCATCCGTCGAGGCCTAGGGCCTTGCATTATGCATTAGAATGTTCGACGGCAAGATTATCCTCCAGGACAATACTCGGAAACTAGATGATCCCGTTTGTGAAAGTATCGCAGAGAGGAAACACAATGAATCGAGCATCTCCGCAATGAGGAAGAAGCCCGTTTGTGGCTCAACAGCGACGCGGTGAAGAGCGTTCTGGAAAAGGACGACTAATGGCAGATAAAATAAGTAACGTTGGTACGCCGTGCAGTCCCATCGTGAGACATTGATTTGCAAGACGGTAAGACCTACTTTGCAATAAACGGAATTGCTTCGGCAAATCGTTCTCGCCATGCTGACCCAAACGCGAGTCGGCTTCGTAACGCGATTTTGCGACGATTCTATCCAGCTATTCATGCCTTCGTTAGCCCACGAAAGTGACGGGGACATCGCAATGGCGCAGGTGCGGCGTCGGAGAGACGCAGAGGACAAAACCTTAGTTACTGGCGATCCAAAAATTGGAATAGCTCGTCGAGGCACGCTTGGACGATGGTCAAATGCTCGACGTCTTTATATTCCGTATAGTCCACCTTGCATCCGAAGGATTTCAGTGTGTCGCTAAGTCGTTTCGCACTGCCTCGTCCAAAATCCCTTTCGCCAGCGGAAACAAAAAACGGGATTTTCACGAGCGGATCGGCTTTTCGCGGACTCCCGCCTCCACCGATCGCAGCAACCGCTGAGATACGTTCTTGAGACTTGGAAACTTGTTCAATCGCTTGAGCCGCACCCATGGAATGTCCGACGAAAAACACGCGGTCAAAGGATAAACCGAGTTCACTTTCAAGCATTGGAATCATAGAAGCCACCTGAATGCTAAGCCCGGTCAGCCCTTGACGTGGACAAACCACTACCCAATTCCGCGACTTCGCCAGTTCTATCAATCGGCCAGCTCCGTAGGTCTCAAAGAACATGTTTTCGCTCCCTCCCGCTCCATGGAAAGCAAACACCAGCGTGTTCCTTTCCGTTTGCTTGATCGGCATCTGAATCCGGATCACTTGTTCGACCTTTCCGTCCGTTAAAACTTGCCACCGTCCGCTTGGGCCCGTAGGTCGGACGGCAGGAGTGGAGGACGTCAGGGATTCAAATTCGCTGAACCAACTGGACATGGGCAAGTCGCATTCGAAATTCTTGCCGCGATCTGCCAGGAGGAGTTGTTTACCAAACATACGAGCCGTACAAACCGATGAAGTCTTAGCGGCACGCTTGTTCTCGTCTACCCAAATACGAATCGCTTGCAACCTCGCCTGCTTGTCCTTTATCATGGAAAATTGAGTTCCGACGATCGAGTTGCTCATTCCATCCTGTTGGAGTGTCCCAGAAAGTTGGTAGTCGCCTGGTTCCATTTCTTCGAGTTCCCATTCCATTTGAATGGGTAGCGATTGGAGTGGCCATTTCTTGGATTGTCGCTTGGTTGCATCGATACCGTAGGCAGGACTCAGCTCAATTTCTACCGTGGCAGAACCAAGCCAACTTGGATCGGGTTGCGGGTAGATGGCTTGAAGAGTCATCGCAATTTTGGGCTGACTTGCATCGACCAAAGGTGATGAAGTCGACAAGGAAACAGAGGCTGAATTGCGTTGTGAAACCGTCGGACTTGACAACATGGCCAGCCAAGCATTATCCAGGCTCTTTGCTGCTGCGGCTAAATCCAGCCGAAAGAACTCTTGGACAGCACGTTCTACGGAATCCGTGCTTGCAGCTCGCGTTTCTTTACTGGACGCCTCCCAAAGCGTTTCGTACCTTTGGACTCGCTTCCCCAGTTCGTATCTAAGGTTTTCGTCCTGGCCAATTGCATGCCCTCTCCAAGCCGCAACCGCACCGCTCATGGCAATCAACAGCAAGAACCGGAGGAGTGTACTTTTTCCAACCATCATCGCATTTCTCCATAGGTAGTGATTTATCGGGCATACACATCTTACGTCATCACAACTTGTCCCACCACGGTAAAGATCCCGGCAAATTGAGAGCCCATGTAACCGGGGCTGCCACCTTCGACGGTCGGGCTTCGAACTTGTCGAAGACTGCGAAGTAACGGTTTGCGATGTGGTCGCAGAACGATCAACTCTCGACGCAGTACGATCCCCGGTCGACGCAGATTGGTCGGTGAGCAACTCGCGGTTAGCAAGACTTGGCTATTGTCGAACCAGCGAGAAACATTTCAGACATGGAACTTTCAAGGCTTTTTAGATGAGTTGGCTCGGGATTTGCGAAAGCCTGTAATCGCTTAGGGCTTGCGCAAGCTTGTATTCGCGAATAGTATTTCTTCCTTTGAGTCTAGAATCCAAAGAATTGCAGCGGTGTAACATGTCACGCCTTTTGGCTCGATTTACAAAGATAAAGGGGCGGCTGATTCCTCGTTTCATCCTGCTGACAAAGCCATATCTCCAGTCGGAAAAGAAGTGGGCCGCTTGGGGGCTGCTAGCCTTGTTAGTGATTCTCATGCTGGCGGATACGACGGCGAGTGTACTTCTGAACCAACAAACCGGTGAGTTTTCCTCCGCGCTCGCGAACCAAGATTCAACACGGTATTGGCGGTCCATTTATTTTTCCGTGACGTTACTTGCGCTGGCGGTCCCAATCTACGGCAGCTACTACTACGTTCGCGATCGATTGACTCTCCATTGGCGGCAATGGATGACGTCGCAGTTTCTATCAAAGTATTTCGACAACCGTACCTACTACGATCTCACCTTTGCAACAAGCATCGACAATCCGGATCAGCGATTAACTGAGGACATTAATTCTTTTACCAGCAAGTCAATTTACTTCCTGCTCATCTTTATCCAAACGGGCCTTCAAATCGTTGCTTTTAGCGGTGTTCTCTGGGGGGTTTCGCGGCCGTTGGTGGGTTTTCTTGTATTGTACGCGACGATTGGTACATTTCTAACGGGGGTTGTTTTTGGACGTCCCCTGGTCGGACTCAATTTCTTTCAACTTCGCAACGAGGCGGATTTTCGTTTTAGCCTGATCCGCGTGCGGGAGAATGCAGAATCGATCGCTTTTTATCAAGGTGAAACTCAAGAGCTAAAATACGCCCATGGTCGCTTTGGTGAAGTCGTATCGAATAGCAAGCGATTGATCGGATGGCAGTTTTTCCTAAATAATTTTCAGTACGCATATACCTCCATGACCTTGATCATCCCTGGTGTTATCCTTGCTCCTCGCGTCATGAGTGGCGAGTTGGAGATTGGCATTGTCGTCCTTGCAACGGGCGCATTCGCGAAAGTATTTGGTGCATTGAACGTCGTCGTCAACAAATTCGATCAATTGAGCTACTTTACCGCAGGTGTCGGGCGACTTGATCGATTCGCAAGAATGTTGGACGGGGAGTCGCGGCAGGAAGTAGCATCGGAACCTTCAGAAAAAGGGCG
>JBBRJI010000546.1:0-4626 GCA_038219625.1 Pirellulales bacterium
CTTTGCAAAAGCATCCGCGGGTCGAATCAGCCCGAACGAGAGGATCTTGCCAACCGCACCCGCAAGCGAGACGGTCAAGTTCGTAACAAGGTCGGAGTTAGTGAAGTTAGTAGCACCGACTGCTTTGAGAATTTGAGTTTGCGAGTAGGGATTTACGACAAGCTCGGAATGGCCGACCGAGGTGACTCCGGCTGCGGCGCCTGTGATAGGGAGCAGATTGAGCTTGGAGCCTATACGAGAATCGCCGATGAATGGATCGACCGACGAGAACGTCGCCACCGTTCCATCACCACCGTGTCCGGACACGGTGTCTTCATACCAAGTCTCGGTGGTTCCAGGGCGTCGACCAATCAAGTTCTGGAAGGAGAGGATTTCATCGGTAAAGAAGCCGGAAGCGGACGGGCCGACGCGATTGACAAGTTGATCGGAAGTGGTTGTTTCTGTACTGTACACAACATTGGTTTTACCGACGCTAGCGAGCCAAGCGTTCTTGGTGCCCGCGTTGAGGTCGGTGAGCAGATTGTTGACACGGGTGTTAGCAGCAGGGTTCGTCGTGCTCACTTTCTCGAAGATACCGTCGTTGTTTGTATCGATTGCGTTGTAGGTCGGAAGCAAATGCTGAAGCGAGGCCACATAGCGCTGCGTAAATTGCTGCGTGGTCAAGTTCTCAGCTTTGGTGATATTGCCAGTCGGGCCAACAATCACGGTGCCAGTGCCGGCGTTCATGATGCTATACGCTCGATCAACCATCTGGGCGGCGGCACGAGTGGCGGCATTGGAGCTCCAATCATCGCCTGAAAGATTGAATGGATTGGTAACCCCCTCATTGGGGACGCCAGACAGGACAAGATCATCAATCGTGGGGAGTCCACCTTGACCGTATGCGGCGCTCTGGACGTAGGCGCGAGCAACGAGCCCACCCGTGCTGTGCGTGATCACATCGACCTTGGTAAGCGATGGATACTTGACCTTAATGTCGGCCAGTACTTTGCCGAAGTAATCAAGGCCAGTTTCGTAAATACTATTGGAGATACTGGCGGCTGTGACTGAGCCCAGCGTTCCATCGGGAGCCGTCAAAGCGTTGGCATCCACAGGAGCAACTGGCACTCGCCAATCCCAATTGACGACGAACAACGATTGATTGGCGGCAGTCGGACTGGAGACGTAGCCAACGTTCTCAAGCGATTTTACAATGTTTTGGTAGACACCGCCGAATGGCTCCAGAGCCAATTTATTGGGAGCCAGCCCACGGTTGGTGAGCCATTCGTCGACACCTACCGTTGATTGGTCCGAGGCAAACGAACCTCCAAAACCGGGAATGAAGACGACCGGCTCTAGTCCGGCTGTCATCAACTCCCTCCGTTCGAGTGCCTCGAAGCAGTATTGACGTATCAAGCGTCGACCGGCTAATTTGGAGCGGATCTTCGAGGCTAAGTTATTTCGGTGGGTGACCATGTGTATTAGCCCAATACGGTGCGAGAGAAATTCAACGTAACCTGCGGATTGTTCCGTGTTACCGAACCAAAAAAGCTTGATGAGCAGGTGCGTTTCCTGGAAATGTGTTTTTGGTAGCACATTTCCCAGTTGCTAATACTGACGAGAGACAGCAAAGCGCGACCTAAAATCTTGGAAAAATTTCATTTCGATTAAAGTCTTGGTCGGAAGTCTGCAGATTCGGCGATGTGACTGGCGCTATCCCCTAAATAAACCGCGTGCCAGAATGAGAATTATCAGCAAGAGCAAAGACAACCGTTGGCGCAGATGAAACATGCCAATGGTGCAAATCATTGCGCCGCTCACCATACGGAAGCTGAAAGGCTGTAAGATAACGAACGGGATGCGCCATAATTCCGCTTACACGCCCATGACTTGCAATGACGCAATTTTGACATGAATCGAAGTGAAGAACAACTAATGAAGTTGGTGGCCGAGGGAGATCCAGAAGCGCTGGGCCAGCTTTTTTTACAATACTTACCCAGGCTCAAGGGTTTGGTATCCGCTCGAATCGACCCACGAATTGCCGCGAGAGTTGACGAATCGGATGTAATGCAAGAAGTCCACGTTGAAGTAATTCGCCGAATGCAAGAATACCTTGAGAAGCCTAGTGTTCCTTTCTACGATTGGATGCGATTTCTAACCAAGCAAAAATTGGATGAAATCGTTCGGCGCCATCTTGGCGTACAAGCGCGAGACGTCCGGCGAGAACGGCCTCTCAAAAAGATCCATTCAGGCGACTCATCGATGTTTCTCGCAGGGGTCTTGTCCGGCAAAATAAACAGTCCTAGCTCGGTTGCGGGCAAAGCGGAGGTCAAAACGTTGGTTAACGCAGCCGTCAACAAATTGAGTCCCATCGATCGTGAAATCCTTTTGCTTCGTCATGTTGAGCAACTCCGAACGGCAGAAGCCGCCGAACAACTAGATATTTCTCAGAACACGTGCAGGCAACGCCACATCCGCGCTCTAAAACAATTGCGGGAGTTGTTGCTTGAATGTGGCTTGAGCTGGGAAGATCTCTGATGGATAGGGAGCACATGAACTCTGGCCCCAACTCGCTCGATCACATAATAGATGCAATACTCGAACAGTTGCGGGCTGGCAAACAGCCTGTCTTGGAGGACTTCATCACCTCCTTTCCCAAAAATGCGAGCGAGATACGGGAGATGTTCCCGGCGTTAGTAATGGCCGAACGAATCAAGCAGGATTCGCTTCAGGGTGGCAGCACTGCGAGAACACAGCCACCTAAAGGCAGTACGGAGCACCATCTGTTACTCGGGGTATTGGCTCTGCAATGCGGTTTGATAGATCGCGTTCAGTTTTTGGAAGCGTTTGAGCAGTGGAACTCAGACCGCAGTCGCTCCTTTCAGAGCGTTCTCGTCGACAACCATTTTCTCAAAAACGAAGCCTGCGAGTTGCTCAATCGATTGGCAGACCAGCAACTTGAGAATAACGATCTTCTGGATTTTGGTCTTTCTCATGTAGCCGGCGGCGGAAGGACCCACGTCTTTTCGGGATCACCCCAATCGCGATCCGCAGAAGCCGATTCCGGTTTTTCCGTTTACGAAAGTTTGCCGCCGAGCAACAGATTTGAGTTCCTCCGACCGTTGGATCGAGGCGGACTAGGAATTGTCTCCGTCGCACTCGATACCGAACTCAATCGAGAGGTGGCCTTCAAGGAGATACGCGACGACCGCGTAGCGGACGCCACGCTTCGCCAGAAATTTTGGTTGGAAGCTCAATTGACCGGCGGTTTGGAACATCCGGGAATCATTCCCATCTACGGGCTTGGCAAATCAGCTAGCGGCAAGCCTTACTATGCAATGCGATTGATCAAAGGGAGCAATCTGCATGTGCACGTGCGCGCTTTCCATGAACGAGTCCAACAGGGGAAAACGGAATTCGACGGCCAGTCATTAAGGCGAATCTTGCGGCGATTTCTGGACGTCTGTGAGGCGATCAGTTATGCCCATTCTCGCGGTGTTTTGCATCGCGATCTCAAGCCGGCGAACATTATGCTCGGCTCATACGGAGAGACACTGGTTGTCGACTGGGGACTGGCGAAAGCGATGGGGATTTCCTCGGTATCCGATTCGCAACTGGACCACGACGGCTCGGTCATGGCAGTACCAGAAACACCGATTCGCAGGAGCAGCTCCGATGCCGAGTCGACACGTCATGGCTCGATCGTCGGCACACCGTCCTACGCTCCACCCGAGCAACTATCTGGCCATTTGGATTTGGTCGAGATTCGATCGGACGTCTACGGCCTAGGAGCCATCCTTTACGAAATCTTAACCGGGCAACCGCCAGCCGCTGGCAGCTTGCTCGAAGTCATCCGAACGATTACGACGGGCAAAGTTAGGCCCGCCCGCGTGGTCAACACGCAGGTCCCCAAATCGCTTGATGCTGTCTGCCGGAAGGCCATGTCACTGGCCCCAAACGATCGATACGATACCGCGAACGAGCTGCGTGCCGATGTCGAACGTTGGCTTGACGACGCCCCCGTCAGAGCCTTTGCTGAGCCGGTTTGGATTCGCTGTCGACGTTGGATACGCAAACACCCAACACTCTCCGCCACTGTTTCTGCGGTTTTTCTAATGTCGCTCGTCGGATTGAGCACGTTGAGTTTCATAGTAACTCGCAACAACTCAAAACTAGAAAAGTTGAACCTTTCTCTCGACAGCAAGAACTCGGAACTTGTCGGAGCCAACCAAACACTTGCTCAACTCAATCATCAACTCGATGAATCCAATGTTGAGCTTTCCGAATCGAACCTGCGTGAGATTCAATCAAAAAAGATTGCTCAGCAACAAAGTGAGCTGGCACTTTCGACTCTGAACGCTGTGATCCTGGATATTCAGTTAGGACTGAAGAACGTGTCTGGCGGTGCCAATATTCGTCGTCGCATTTTGTCTACATCCTTGGCAAAACTAGAGAAAGTTGCATCGGAGGTGGTTTCGCAATCCAGAAGCGAACGCAGCACCTTGAAGGCACTTCTGGACTTGGGAGAGATTATCCTACAGATGGGAACGGACTCCGCCGCATCGTACCCTGGACAACTTGCAACCACAAAAATCACGTCCAAAGATGGACAATCGGCTTCCAAGATAGCCCTGAGTGCGTACCAGC
>JBBRJI010000547.1:0-4624 GCA_038219625.1 Pirellulales bacterium
CAATTCATGGAGATCAACACGCTCTATCAACTCTATTCGATGCGAGCGGAGAAATCTCCGCTTCTCGATATTGCTGAGCACTTCTTGATGATCCCTGATTTCGTCAATTGGTTGCTCACAGGTGAAATGGTTAATGAGTACACCAATGCGAGCACGACGCAAATCCTGCATGCAACGAATCGAGGATGGTCTGCGAAAATTCTAGACGCATTGAACATTCCCAAACATATCTTCAAAACACCGGTCCAGCCTGGCACACAACTGGCAGCTTTGCGATCCAGTGTCCGCGTTAGAACTGGCTTGAGCGAACGTGTTCAGGTGATCGCGCCCGCCACGCACGATACAGGCTCCGCAGTTCTCGCCGTGCCAGCAGAAGACTTTGCGGGTTCGAAACCAAATTGGTGCTATATCAGCAGTGGCACTTGGTCATTGATGGGCGTCGAGTTATCGCAACCCATTTTGACGGAGGCTTGCAGGCAATTGAATTTCACGAACGAGGGGGGAGCCAATGGAAGCGTGCGATTGCTGAAAAATCTCGCTGGACTCTGGCCGTTTCAACAATGTCGGGCTTCTTGGCTACGCATGGGAACAAACTATGAGTGGAGTAAGCTGGCTGCCATGGCTGCTAGAGCAAAGCCGTTGCAAAGTTTAATTGACCTCGAACATCCAAAATTCGTGGCCCCAGACAATATGTTGGAGGCAATAAAGGATTTCCTAAAGCATACTAAGCAGGCTCCACCCGTCGACGACGGAGCGATCGCGCGAGCGACTTTGGAGAGCTTAGCCCTTCGCTACCGATTCTGCCTGGGTTGGCTTGAACAATTGCTCGGCTATCGACTTGAGACGATTCACATTGTGGGGGGAGGAGTCCAAAATGCACTTCTGTGCCAAATGACAGCCGACGCGTGTCAGCGACCTGTCGTTGCCGGACCAGTCGAGGCAACGGCCCTCGGAAATATCATTTCACAAATGGTCTCGCTAGAAAGATTTTCATCGATTGCTGAGGGTCGACGTTGGATCCGATCGATGAGCGATATCGTCCAATATGAACCCAAGTACAGCGGCGACTGGGACAAGGCGGCAGAGCGATTGAAATCCTATATCAACATGGCCGAGAGCTGGTAAAGTAAGACTCAGCCTAACCATTAACGAGACCTATGCCACTCTGAATTGGTATAGCGAGTTTTCAGCAATTGACTCGCTTCCAAGTCGACATCGCTTTTCCATGGACTTTCTAGCCATGGTTGGGTTGCATTCCATGTGCGGGCCAATTCGTGTTCTAGCACTGTTCGGAATGCTTGGGGAGAAACGCCATTGGATGAGTCGATAAGATTGGTCACAAACAATTCATGCTCTCGTTCCCTTCGGTACTCTGGCTGGCGAGCTGGCGCCAACAAATAGTTGCTCAGCCACTCGATCGGCATGTCGTACAAAATGGTGCCGTGGTAAAGCATCCAGTAACGCTTGCACCTAAGTGCATTGCCAGAGAACTTCCTATTTCCAATCGTTAGGTCACAGGTTCCGTTGATCGTAATTCGCAATGGCAACTCAAAGCTGTCGGTGGTTTGTTGAACCGAATCGCAAATCCGACTCATTACCTCTTTGTGAGCGATGTCCAGCGCACGCCAGGCTGGCCTAGCATCGTACGAGATCAGTACCGAGTACATGAGGCATCCGGGACCAGCTACAATCGATGCGCCACCGCTGGCTCGCCGCAACACTGGAACACCATCGCGGTCACAAGCGAATGCGTTGACTTCTTGCGCCCGTTGGCTTGCCCGACCAAGCACAACACAGGGTGACGCAAATTCCCAAAGCCGCAATACTTCGTTCGACGATCTAGATTCCCATGCGGAATTCTCGTCGGATAGTTCCCGCATTGAAAGCCGATCCGCGACTTCCACCAACGCTTCGTCAAACGCCAAATTTTCCTCTGGTGTCGGAAGGGGTTCGTTGTGAATGTACATGCTCGACTAAACCAGCGGGAGCAATTTCGACGCGATCATGGTCACGACCAGTCCGCTGACCGCCAAGCAGATCGAAAGAACCGACCAAGTTTTCAACGTCTCGCGTTGAGTCATACCACTGAGTCGGCTCACTACCCAAAAACCGCTGTCGTTCATCCACGAACAGGTCATTGCCCCGTATCCAATCGCAAGGTAGATGTACACGTGATGGTAACCGAGTGACTCGGTCCCCAGCATCGGGGCAATCATCGCCGAAGTTGTTAGCATGGCAACCGTAGCGCTTCCCTGAGCAATCCGAATGACCGCAGACACAATGAACGAAAGCAAAATGAGATTGATAGCCTGCCCGGCAGCAGCCGCTTTGACGGCGTCGCCAACTCCAGCAGTCCGCAACATTCCACCAAAGGCACCACCCGCGCTGGTAATGAGAATGATCATGCCAGCCGTTTCCAATGGCGGACCGACAAGCTGCTCGAGTTTTTCAAGTCCAAAGCCGCACTGCCGCGCAAGCACCCAAATTGACAATCCTGCGCCGATTAGCAATGCAATGTTCTTGTGGCCAAAAAAATCGACAAGCCCCCGCACATTGGTGAAATTATCTTCGCCCATCGATTGATAAAAAGAAACACACCAAGCAATTTGGCGGCCATCAGGAGCCGTCGCACCATCCTTAATGACTTTGAAGAGCGAAGAAATACCAATCAAAACGATCGGCAAGATAACTGGCAGGATGGACCAAAAGAAACTCGGCAAACTGGATTCAGGTTTCTCTTCTACTTCCGTCGAAAGGTGCGCATCTCGCAGTGGAATTTCGATTCTCGCATTCAACCAAACACAGACGACATAACCAATCACAGCCGGTATCAGTCCACCTACCAAGCCAGCGGCGAGTGAAAAGCCGGTGTCAATTTTCAAATTGTCAACCATGGCCAGCGGTCCGGGGTGAGGTATAGTCAACCCGTGGGTGATCATGCCGCCCGTGCACACACACAGGATGTAAAGCAGATAATCCTTGCCGGTCCTAAGCCGCAATGCTTTGGCAAGCGGGACCATCAACATGAACATGGTGTCAAAGAAAATGGGAATGCTAAGTACGTAGGTCGACCAAAGCAGTGCCCAGCCTGCGCGCTTCTGCCCAAAGACAACCAAGAAGCGGCGAACGACTTTGTCTGCCGCCCCGCTTTCCATCAAACACATGCCTATGATGGACGCCAACGCAATGGAAACCGCGATATCCCTCGCGGTATCGCCAAGACCTTTAGAAATCTGCTCGATGACACCCACTAGGTGCGGGTATACAACTTCTTTGCCATCTTTTCCAACGACTGCCCACGACTCTTTCGACGTGAGTGCACCAGCTACCAAAGACGCCAAGAGCAAAGCAACGAAGGCATGCATCCGCCACAAACTAATCGCCGCAATGATAAAGCAGACGCTTACAAAAAGGACAACGAACGGCCACCACGGAGATTGCATGAATGAAAGCACAGGCAGGTCTGAATTCGAGAGAGGGAGGGTGGATTGGGAAGGGGCATTGTAATCACCCGCGTGCTATTCAGCTACTATGCGATTCACCCCGAATGGGGCAGCGACATCGAAGCCCAGGGCAGACCCAGCATGTTCCGACCCAGGGCGTAGCTGCGCTCTGCCTGGGGCTAGCGGCTAGCGATTCTTCCATGCTAAATTTAGTGGTAGCGGAACTCGCCAAGAGTTTCGGTGGTTAGGACGAATCCACTGGGATTTACCTTCGGAAGTCGCCGAAAGCCTACGCGGCTTCCGCTACGCAAGAACCCAACTCTTAGGATGGATACAGCGTTAGACTGTTTTATCTCGTCGTGCCACCAATCGGCCGATTTTGCATTCTTTAATGAAACGCAAAATTACTTCGCTGGCGCTTTACCCTTCTCGCAGTCTCCGTCACAAGCTGCCTTGCAATCTTTCCCGCAAGCCTCTAACGCGACCCGTTTAAAGACATAGGTCCCACCGGTTGGTGAACTAGGTTCCCCATAGAAAAAGCTGAACTTCGCGGTATCGTCTTTCTGAAACTCAACGGTTGCTCCAAAGCCCTGGACGCCTTCGTCCACCGTAACCAAGTCTAACTTGCCATCTCGTGCTTGAATCGCAACCCACTTAGAAGAACCACTATCCAACATCTGTGCGGCTTGCTCCTGGCTGCCGGTCACCGCGGACAGTAAGGCCCCGAACAGGCTTTTGGTGGCGGGCGCACTTTCGCTCGCTTTGGCCTTAATCCCCTTGGGGCCCTTAAGAAATGTTCCGTCTGGAGCAAATTCCATGTGAGCAAAGCCGCTTTGAATGTAGTTTTCCATCGAACCGGGATCTGGATCCGTCTTGCTTGCCAATTTCTCGGAAGTCATTTCCCACGTGCCATAGATGAACTTGCCAAGGGACGTGATTGCGTCTCGAGACAGCTTTTCATCTTCCGTCTCGGCAGGAGCGTCTGCTCGTGGCACCAGAACCGCCACGTGCGACCTATCTTCGTTCATCATGTAATGCCAATTGCGCTTTGGGTCGAAACCAATAGCGACGTGCTTGCAACCACCGGCAACCTTGGCTGTCCCTACAAACCCAAGATATTCACCTGCCTGGCTAAATCTTTTGATGTGCCCTATGCTCGACTCGGCGGTCAGAATTTCACC
>JBBRJI010000548.1:0-4623 GCA_038219625.1 Pirellulales bacterium
GTGTGCCAAGTCCAAAAAAGAACATTGTTGCGGCTGCGTCTTGTGTGCTGCCTGCCACTGCCGCCATTGCAAGCCCCATGTACACGAAACCGCACGGCAGCAAGCCGTTCAGCAGCCCCAGCGCAAATTGTCCTTCCAAGAAAACTTGTTTGTGGAACAGACAAGTTTACAGCGAGTACGCGCAGGTGTCAAGTAAGAAATGGTGTCGGAAAAGATGAGTTAGCTGCTCGCACATACGCTAAAGATAGTTAGCGTTGGTAGGGCCACTTGATCAATAACTGTCCGATTTGTCCGGGGCGGAAGTCGCCAAGACTTTCGGAATAGGCACGCCAGGCTTTCGTCGAGTTTTACTCGGCGAAGCCACAACAGAAACCCGACGGAAGCAGAACTGCGAGTCTTATGCGTCCTATGTGGAGTGTCGAGCTATGCAAGCGGTATGGATTCTCCGCGGATGAGGTCTTCAAAGGTTTCTCTGGTTCGAATGCAATGCATCTTGCCCTTCTCCAGCAACACCTCGGGGACTCGGTACCGACCGTTGTAGTTGCTCGACATGACAAATCCGTACGCACCGGCCACTTCCAGAATCAGGTAGTCGCCAACCGAAGCGGCAGGAAGCGAGCGTTTGGCGACAAATCCGCCTTCTTCTTGAGTGAAAATATCGCCGGATTCGCAGAGCGGTCCCCCAACGACCACGTCGACCATTTGCTTCGATGCACGTCCGTTCCGATGTGAAATCGAGATCGGATGGTAAGCGCCATAAAGGATTGGTCTGGCCAAATCGTTGAAGCCAGCATCCAGGAGATAAAATGTATTCTCTCCCATGGCTTTCACCGCCCGGATTTCTGCAATCAAGAACCCACTCTCGGCGACCAAATACCGTCCCGGTTCGATCTCCAAACTCAGCGAGTGACCGAACGCGTGCTCAAGTCGTTTGCGTGTTGCATCCCAAAGGGAATAATACTGATCCAAGTCGACATAAGTTTGGCCAGCGCGGTAAGGGACTGGAAGCCCGCCCCCTGCGCTGATCGTTGTCAGCGTACGACCTACTTGGAGGGCAATGGCTTCCAGGGAAGTGCATACCTGCGATAGGTGTTCGAGGTCGGTTCCTGATCCGATATGCATATGCAAGCCAGTGACGGCAACATTGTACAAATCCGCCTTGCGAAGGCAGTCTACGACATCTTCATGCCAAATTCCGTGCTTGGACTGCGGCCCACCGGTGTTGGTTTTTTGGCTATGCCCATGCCCGAATCCTGGGTTGATTCGAAGGGTGACGCTCGCGCCAGGAACCTCGCTACCGAGTTGTTCGATCATGTCAGGAGAGCCGCAGTTGACATGAAGCCCAAGTTCCTTGACTAAAGCCAACGCTTCGCGATCAAAAACGTCCGCCGTGTAGACGATGCCATCGGGGGAAAACCCGGCAGCAAGTGCGCGTCTCACCTCTCCGGCGCTGACTGCGTCAACCACGACGCCCAGCCCCTTCAATCGATTTAGAATGCCAATGTTGGAACATGCTTTTTGGGCATATCGGATGACATCGAACGCGGCTAGGTCGCCAACACGTTCTTCGATAATCGCCATGTCGTATACGTAGGCTGGCGTTCCAAACTTCTTAACAATATCACTAACAGGGATACCAGCGATCTCGCTACGGATGGTCTCAAAGGTTGTTGTTTCAGTTGGCATATTTCAGGAATGTTTGGAGTGGGAATTTGGTTTAATTAGGAAAGGGACACATTCGAGTCAACTACGGAAAACATGGTTTGGTAGGTTAGAGTTCTTGCTTCTTGGCCCGAACAGACCGCGAATACTTTTCAAGAAACTTCTTTTCCTTGGACGTCAATGAATCCTGTCCCGATTCATGAATCTTCGCTAGGATCCTATCCGCTTCATTGGCATCATTGGCAACGGAAGAGGCTGATTCGTTGTGTATTTTGAGTTTAGGCCCAGAATGCCTGCGAAGCCATCGTCGCGACGAACCCTTTATGTCCCCCAAAAACCGAAAGCTAAGGCCAAGGAAAAAATACCCAACGGCGCAAAGAATCCCTGTGAGGTGAACGTCTGTCGCAACATTGGTTGACGGATTGGATGCGATATTCATCAGGACCAGGAGTATTCCCAAAACCCAAGCAGGAACGGGGAAGACGAGCAGGTAGACACGTGACTTAGGAAAGTTGAAAACGAACAGCATTTCGATGCACAAAACCGCACCGGATGCACCCAGCAAACCACCATTCGTTCCAAATAGCTGCTGCTTTAGAAGCCAGACGACGCCGCAAATCACCATTGAAATCAAATAGATTCGATAGAATTCCATTCTCCCGTAACGGCCCTCAACAGAGCGCCCCAGGAAGTAGAGCCCTAGCATGTTAAAAAGCAGATGTTGAATAGCATCTGCATCATGACAGAAGCCGTAGGTCAGGGTATGCCACCACAGGTACGGACGACCGAAGTCAGAGGCGGACAGTTTTAGAAACTCATTTACCGCGCCCTGGTCGCCGACGACAAAACTGTTCCGCAAAAACATGTTTGCCACGAATACAGCCACGTTGATAAGGATCAACGTACTTACAGCCGAACGCTGATCCCAGTTTGGGCGAAGATCTAGTTCGTTTTCGTCCCGGTAATAATTTCTTTCGTAGATTCCCATCTACATTAACTTATCCGACTTGCTCATTCTTGAGAATCTGGATTTTCCAAAGTCGGCGGTCGCACTAGTAAATCTTCACTTTTGATCTCGACTGATTTGGATTGCAGTGGTTTTGGGTCTTCCGACTTGACAGGGTTGGATTCTAATGTTTTGGCTGGTGAATCCGCCTTGGGAGACACTGGAAGGCTGTCCGGCACCGGCGTTTTGGTCGTTGGCGCAGGAACGACTTCGCCGCGTGCTTCAGCAGCTAGCATCTCTTTCGCCTTAACCTTCATTTCCTCCATTTTTTTATCGAGATCAAATTCCGTGGAAATGTCATCTTTCGCTTTGCGATACTGAATGAATTCATAGAGGACAAAGGTCTCATCCGGTTCGCTCTCGACTAATCGTTTGTAACGGCCCAACGACTTGATGACATCATCACCGACTTCCTCTGTGATCATCGATGGATAGCGACTGAAAACCTGAGCCCACTGCTTCCATGCTTGTTCATAGGCTTCGAGTGCACCTTTGACGTCCGCCAAGTTGATCAACTGATCGGCTTGGTACATGAGTCGGCGAGCTTCGACCATGTCGTCGCGCTGTTCTGCCTTTGCTCTCAATTCCCAGTATTCGTAATTGACTTGTCCTCGATAGGAATCGACTTCGCGGAGGAAATCTTTGGTGTAGGAAAGCTTGGTCCCGAGTTCAAGGGCTTTCAGTTGCAAATTGACAGGAAGTTGGGCAGCAATTTGTTGAAAGCTGGGAGTGAGTCGATTCTTTAAATTGATGTAGGTTTCGTAGTCCATCTGGGAGCGATCAGCTTGGGGCGAATCGAACAGCTTCAGCATTTCGGCAGGTATGCCTTTGCGTAGGAGTTGCTCGGCTTTGACTTTTCCCTCGACCGACATTTCATCGAACTCTTTTTGAAACTTCTCGACTTCCTCGGTTGCACGCTTGTTGCTCAACAACGTTAAATCGGTTCTCTGTCGAAATTGATATAGCGATTTTGTACCAAAGTCGGCCCATTCGACGCCTGCCTGCTTCCAAGCAAAACTCGCGCTGGAGTCAAGAATCCCTTCGGATTCGATGGCTTCTGCATAGTACATGTGCCAAAGTGGACCATACGACATCAGCAAGTGCGGCGACTTTTTGATGGCTGCACCAGCTTCGTACAGTGCCACGGCTTGCTCAAACCATAACTTGCCGGTCAGCCAGTTATCCGGCTTCTGATCGTAACCCAACGCGCTCGTTTCAATTCCAACGAGACCCTGGTCTCTCAAATACTTGTGAAACTCCGTATCCTTTTTATACAGCGAACGATACTGAACGTGTTCATCTGCCTTGCCAAGCTTATTTCCCAAATAATGCCCCAGGTCGTACTGAAGGATCGGTTTTCGATCGTTGTACTTGGTGCCTCGAATCAGATAATCAACTCCTTTTTTGATCCATTCGTAGCGTTGTCGATAGTCCTCGAACTCAGGTGCCACGTTGTAGCTCAAGTTGTGCGCCTGGTGTTGCCATACGCTGATAAAGTGCGGCTGGAGCAAGGCAATTTGATTCAAGGTCGCAGAGAAACGGTCGAAGTACTTTTCTTCTTTGTAGTAATCCGCCCGCAGCCAAAGGACAGTTGAGGCGATCCCCTTCAGACCGAGAGTAGCCAGGCGCATGCTCTCGCTGGTCGGATCCAATTTTCCAAGATTGGCCTGGCCCATCTTGTACTTGGTACGAAGCTGCCCGATCGTGCCGTTAGAAGGTCTTCCCAACGCAAACAAAGGGCCAAGTAGAAGCACAATCGCTGCAATGTAAGCAATTTTCCGAAACAAACTATTCTTGTTCATGCTGCCATCTCGCGAGTCTTTAAGAAGAAGTAGCTAATAATCCCGGTCATCAGAAAGTACCCCGCACAAATGGTTAGATGGCGGGCAAGGAGCCCTTCGAACAAGTTGACTCCGTAGGCAACAAAATCAGCCGTACCCAGTTGAATGAAATTT
>JBBRJI010000549.1:0-4619 GCA_038219625.1 Pirellulales bacterium
CGACTGGTGGGTCAGTTATTGAAAAACGCCCCTTACCAGACGAATGATACCCGGCCTTGGGCAATCTCGCCGGTCTATTCGGGACTCTGCACTTTCCCAAAGCATCGCGAAGCGGAGGTGATGTCAACCAGGATGCGTTATCTCAGGAACTGCACATGATTCCCACTCAGGAGGGCGTGTCCTGAGTCCGTAATCCTCGATGTGGCTCAAATGACTTAGCGGTATCATCGAAATGCTAAAGGCTCGCGGGTTGCCTGCATCGGTTTAGCATACCGACGCAGTTTGAGCCCAGGCGTAGCCCCTTCACTGCATCCTGATTTGATGCCTTTTGTCCGGAGCTTCGACAACAGGAAACTGTGCCCGGATGACTCACTCAGGACCGCTGCTCCTGCGTGAGATGCGTCCGACTATTTCGTGTTTCGGTCGTCGACCACGTTTCTCGATGTGGCCGTCGTCCCTTCGGACAGGACGAGTCGTTCGCCCGCTTTCTCGTTTGTCGACTCCCACGCGCTGCGAGCGATTACGAACATTGCGCGAAGTCGAGCGGCAATTCCGCAGGTGCATTTGAAGTCTGCAAGGCCCAATTCGAGAGAATAACGCGTCTGCCATGGACATTTCAGCGACAATTAAGCCAATTTTCCGAGAATTCTGAACGGACCTGGAGTATTAGGTATATTAGTTGCACGGTGACATCGTCACAATGAAGAGGGTTTCGCCCTCTACCCCCCATTTGATTTACTTGGAGATATTGACATGAAGACTTTTTTTATCTTGCCTGTTGCCTGCATCGTGGGCGTTGCCACCATCGGTTGTCAGCCGACAGCAACCACTGAAAAGAAAACTGAGACAACCGTCACAACCCCAGGCGGCGAAACCAAGACGACCGTGAAGCAAAAGATCGAAACGACGCCGGACAGCGCCACCAAGACGACTACCGAAAAGGTTGAAACGACCGGAGACAATTCTCCTTCCGCAGCAAAACAGTAGTCGGTCAGAACGTTAATCCCGACTTTTTTCAACGGCCGCCTCGGGGCGGCCAATAAACGAAGCTGGGTTGCAAACGTGAATCGTGGTGGGATGGGAACCGATGGACTCGACCAGGGAGCAGTTGCATCGACCCAGAGTATTTTACGAACCGAGGACGCCCTCTCCCGGATATCATTCTGATTGCGTGGACTAAGGGACCGCTGCATCTGAGCGATCTGGACGCGTGTAGGTTATTATCAAATGCACTGCACTGTTTTGCCTAGCCACAGCTTGCGTCAGAATGTCCTGGGAGGTTGCTGGGAGGTTTTTTGGGATTTGTCCATTGCGCCTTGCTCCAGTAGATCGACACGAGTTTGCCTCCAGGCAGTTGCCAGCTGATGAAACGGTATTTTTGGATTAAGATGATGCACGAGGTGATAATTTTGTCCCAAGAGCGCCCAATTCAGCCACGATGAGCTACGAACTGTAGTGGCACGGTAGCGATCTATCTCGGTGTGAGGTTCGTGGGGCAGCCAAGAAAAAGTAGCCGCAAGTGCAAACAAAGCAAGACGCGCAGGGATGAACCACCCCAGGCAAAAACCGTAAAACCAAAGCGGATTGAGCAAGTAAGAACTTACTGCGATCCCGACATAGAGGCAACTAAACAGGAGTAGTTCTGCCGATTCTGCCCAAGGACGCGTTCGCCAGCGAGGAAAATAGAATGATAGATATCCAATGTCCTGCGTGAACCAACGCAATGGGAGCGCCCATCGAGGTCCCTCGCCGCACCAATGGTCCGGATCCTCACTGGCGACGTTTGTATGCAAGTGGTGTTCGCGATGGAGAAAGCGGTATGGTCCGAGCGCGCCGGTCAGAAGAATGGAACACACATGCCCCACTGCATCGTTGATCACCTTGACTCGACAGACATTTCCATGAACAGCCTCATGCACTGGAGTGAATCCCACGAAACTCGCCAGGAAACCCAGACCAATCGATGCCCACCATGGAAGCCAGCCCTGTATCGCTCCAATCACTGCGATGACGGTTGTGATACAGCAGGCCAATGCCAACAGTATCGTTCGAACATCGATCCATGAACGCTGTTGCACCGAGTGAGGTTCGAGCGAGGTCATTCTACGCAACCACTTGCGCGACCATCGTCCGAGTACTCGTACGCCGAAACGGGGCACCCAACCGTTGGCGAAGGCCATGAGGATCGCACGTATCGTCCAAAATGATACTGGCCCGCTCGAAACGACGTACACTTTCTCCCATGCTGAAGGCTTCATCTTGTTTCGAAAACGATATAGTCCTTCAAAATTATAGAGCCACCCCATGGTCCGCGAACAAAAACGCAGTATCCAAGTCAGCACTGGATGACGCCCTCTCGAATCCCCAGCGTCAAGTCCCGCTAGTGCCACCATTCCAAGACTGACTACTTGAGCACCTTCATGACACAAGCAACGCATTACTGCGTCCACCAATGCTTCGCTCGAACCCGAGGGTGCCGTCGGCCGCATGATCATGTCTTCGAGTAACCAACCATTACGACCGAAAATTGGCACGCAAACCGCGAAGCCCTGGACGTTGCCGCCGAACTCGACAACGAAGTATCGACGAAGCGCGGCATGCTGAAACAGTTCCAACGTGACCATGAACCCCATCGGTGGAAGCGCTTTGTGGTCGGCCCAGGAATTCACAATCTTCACGAGCTCACTGCGGAGAGGTTCACCTTCTGCTAACTCGTCGCAATTGAGTAAACGGACGACCACACCTGACCGGCTTGCCTTGTTAAGTCTATTACGGAGCTTCACCGCTACCCGAATCACATCTGCCCAACCGGATGGATCCCAGACCGCTGCGAGCCCAACCAGCAACGAATCGAAGTTCGATCCCGCCAGTCGGTCTACAAGCGGTTGTGTCACTCCGAAGAAAACTACTTTGCAGCCAGCTTCTCTTGCGGCCGCAAGAAAGGCGTGGGCAACTGGTACCGTTTGCTCAGGAGCGCAGAGTGGACCGCCCACCGCAACCCAATACCCTCCGCGTTCTGCGTATGCCACAGCATCATCGTCGGTGGACCACCCAGACAGTCCTGGTTCAAGGACCATGAACGAATGCAGGTTGCGACCATGCTTAGCTAACAAGTTGAGTAGCAGGGTACCTTGAGTATCAGACGTGCTCATGGTTTACTCGACGTCCGTCGACCGTGCGTTATCGATTGCTTGCCCGTGAGGATCTGATAAGTCGTAAACCAGCTCCCAAAGGCTGCAAAAATCGGTGACTGATCAATACTCCGATGTGTCTTCTCGAAGAGGATATGGCCCAAGTAAGGCGGACCAAGCTGACACCAAACACCGAACCCGAAAAGGTAGATGCTGCCAAACCATATTCCCAGTGAACAGCAAGCCAGGGCACCGATGTTGCTCAGGAAGTGCACCCAACGATTCAACGGGGATGCGTGATCGGGCAAGTAGATACCTTCATAAAATTCCATGAACCGTTGTGATAAGGAGCTCAGTCTCATCTGTGATTCAATCCATTAAGCTTGATCTGAGATTGACTACGAAAGCTCCGAATGCGTCGCGTTAATTCGAACGAGCTGCCTGGTTTGTAATTCATAGTTTGAAGGCTCCAATGGACAAAAACCAGTCGACTATCGCGTCAGCGTCACCAAAACGGAGGCATCTTGCTGAACGATGTGATCCGCGTTGGGAACCTTGACGCGGGTCAGGTCGCCATCAATTCATTTCCAAGTAACGTTCAATCCCTGCGTCTGCAACGCTTTGTCCTTAAGCCCGTGCATCACCAAGACGGAACACTTGACTCGAGGGCCGTCAGTGTTGATAGCCGGATGCCGAAGCCAATAATTCCAACGTTTCAAGGTGCTGGCGGTTGGCTCGAGTCTGTCAGATTGTACCATCCAAGTTCGAGCGTGAGAACCTCAAGGGTATCGTGCAAAATCACTTGGTAATTCAGCGGGCGACTCGCTCCGCTCCACTGTAAACGACTTTCCGATTCGGCGCATAGGTCGCCCAAACAGAAGCGTCCAATATTGTTTAGGCGTTCGCTAAACTCACTCATGACTGAAAAACTTTCACTCGACATGATGGATGACGCTATGGCCGACATCCTGCGACAAAAATCGCCGCTCGAACGACAGCAGATTGCGGGACGGATGTGGAAGTCTGCCAGAGTGATGATCCGCGGGTCGATTCGCACGTTTCATCCCGACTGGACTGAGGAGCAGGTGAATCCCGAACTGATCCGCCGAATCAGTCATGGACAAGCCTTTCGCCTAGGGAGTTTTCCGATCAATTGACTGAGATAGGAACACCCGTTGGACGCGACGCCATTGCCACATGGTTGGACAACGCCGGAATTCGACGTCGTCAAATTCGCAAGGATTTGGCTGGCAGTGTGATCGACTTCTGGTCAGCCTGTCCTATGCTGACAATCTACGAGGCGGCAAAAGAGCTTTCGTCCAAGATAAATAGCCACCAGCGGTCACAAACAAGCAACCCTACCGACGGCACCACTGATCCACTAAAACAGCAACAGCACTCCGTGCCACCCCGCGAAAGTGGACCAGTTCTCAACCGCGATTGATAATGATCGATCGGTCCGCCGAAAAGATTGAAGGAATTTGGACC
>JBBRJI010000550.1:0-4611 GCA_038219625.1 Pirellulales bacterium
TTGAAATCTACCAATAAACTGGGTGGCACGGGTGCACGTGTGGCACGTCCCTGAGGTACGAAGGGCGTGGTGAATCGCTAGCGTCATTTGCCACACTTCCCACGCCCACGCTAATCGCTTTGGGCGTGCCACACGCTGGCCTGGTAGTATTTAGCGATCATTCCAAAACCTTCATTTCCACATTTCGAAATCGGACTTCCGTCGGACCTCCGGAATGCAATTGCAACGCCATGATACCTCGTTTGGCTCCTTTGGGGTCATCTAGATCGACGCACAATTGCCCATTGATCCAGGTTTGGATTTTCGATCCCTTGGCCCGCACTTCGTATTGATTCCAATCACCGTTTTTGACGTGCGTTTCCCCCGACTTGTCCCAAAGTAGTGCTCGGCCCTCCTCCTCGTATAACTTGCCCCACCACCCAGGCCCCACGTCCGCTTGATAACCCAACATCCCCTTGTCGGTCTCTTGGCTTCGAAATTGAATGCCGCTGTTTCCAGCGTTGCCAACCAGTTTCACTTCGAGCTTCAAATGAAAATCGCTGACCAAGAATTCACTCACCAGGAACTCATTTTTCGCAAGTCCTGAGGTTTTTCCGACGATTTCATTTCCATTCACGCTCCAAAGTTTTTCGCCACCTCGCCAATACGACAGATTCTTGCCATTGAAGAACTCCTGAGCGTTGGATGCGGTCGCTAAGATCGGTATCTGGCGGTCGCTACCCAAATAGGCAATCAACGAACGGATTTCATGTTTGCTGAATAGCTTCAATTGGTCTTCAGGCATCATCGATTTGTCGCTGAGTTTGCGCTCCTCGATCTCATTGAGCGGTACCACTTCGATCGCATCCACTTTTTGCAGTGTGACCGAATTTGCATCTTCCGCTTTGACGATACCCGTTACAATCCGACCGTCACAATTGAGAATCGTTGGCTGGTATTCCTTGGCCATGACGGAGCTTGGATCGACGATATTGCTCAGCAAATAATCCAGATTTGCCCGATTGGAACCCGTAAGTTCGGGACCAATATTGCCACCCGTTGCGAATAGCACGTGGCACTGCTGACAAGTCTTAGCAAAGACCGCTCGGCCAAGCGACAGATCAGGTTTTGGTTCCTTGGTGGATTGAACCAACGCTTTGTATTCTTCGACAAGCTTGGTCTTCTCGGCAGGCGATTCGCGGACCGTGCCCCAGTTCTTTTCCAGCAACGATTTGACTCGATCGTTTTTGAGGTACTCCAACTGTCGAACCAAATCAGCGCTGAGATCGCTGGCTGCGACTTTCTTGGCATCGATGGCTTCTAGCATCGCGATGGCATATTCGCTACGCGACGAGAGGGTTGTGAGCGCCCCTCGTTTTTCATTTTGCGACAGTTCTGAGTAGAGTGCCAGGATCCGATCGCTCGTTTTGGGGTCTGAGTATTGTGCGAGCCCAGCGATGGCAGCCGAACGAAGGCTCTTGTCCTTCAATAGCGACTGAAGCACGGGCGCGAGTTTTGGATCCTTGGCTCCCACCAATGTGGCGATGGCAGCCGTTCTGGCTTCGGTCGATTCCGTTGCCGACTCGAGGATGGTTCGAACGGAGGCCAAGGCGGTCTCATTGCCAAAGGTTACCCCCAATGCTTGCGAAAGCCGTTGAACCGTCGTAGATCCTTTCGCAAGCTTCGAATAAACCGCGTCCCACTCCTTGGGTGGCGCCGCTTGTCGTCGGCCGGACAGCGAAATACGTATTGCATCCAGAAATGCGATTTGCACTTCTTCTATCGTGGCCTTGCCTAACCCATTGACCAATGTGGTTAGCGATTGCTCGTTGTTCGTCGCACCGATACGGCGCAACATGTTGTTACGCACGAGTGGAATGGTTGACGTGGCAGATAACCCCAAAGCCAGAGCTCGCTCCGCGTCCTGTTCGGCCAGTGGTTCTGCTGCATACCAAACCATCAACGGCAGATTATGATCGTTCGCATCGCTCGCATGGGTTAGCAGGCTTTGCACCAGATCCCAACGTTGATCGAGTGGAATGCGCTGGGCAGCCGAAGCAAGATAAAGTCGAGTTACCGGCGATTTTTCACTCTGAGCCAACTTGGCTAGTTTGCTCGGAAGCACTGCACTCGCAGCCAGTTTGGATTCTAGTCCCAATTGAACGCCCCAGCCTCGCACGAATTCGTTTTTGTCTAGCAACATTCCTTCGCAAGTCTCGGCATCTAGCTTTTCCATGGCGGCTAGCGCCCAAGCAGCACGCAACCGCCGTGTTTCATCGGCCTCTTCCTTCGCCATCTTCTTCAAGCTTGCAACGGCCTCGTCGCTAACTTTGCCTGCTGCGGAACGCTCCTGTAGAACGCGTCGGCTATGCCGCACGTACCAGTCGTTTCGATTTAAGGTGTGCTTTACTAATTCCATATCAGTCGCTGTCCCCAGAGACACATTCCTCGGCTTCGCCAATTCACCATAAACAATTTTGTAAATTCGACCGTTGGTGCGGTCGTGCTTGCCAGGTTCGTTCAAGTGACAAGCTTGCATGTCATACCAGTCGATCATCCACGCTTGCCCATCCGGACCATAACGCAGATTCAGGATTTGAGACGCTTTGTCTCCGGTCAGCAAGAAGTCCGGTGAGTGACTTCCTACGTAACCTGAACCGTTTGGCTTGAGAACATCCACGTTCAATCGTTGTCCGTGAATATTATTCATGAAGATGCGATCCCGGTAATGCTCGGGCCAAGCTCCGCCGAGATAAATCATGGCTCCCGCGTGTGCGTGTCCACCGCCGGCTTCGTCCGATCTACCATTCCCGCTGTGTGGAGTAGCACCAATATAATGACGATGGTCTGCGATGGTTTTGATGTCGTCGTACGTGTACGGATTGAAGTGCAAGCCACCTTGACGTTCGTAACGTGCTCCTTGAATGATGTGATACAAGTGCGGAATAACACACGACGTGAGGAAAGCCTGGCCGCGGTCGTTGAAATCGACTCCCCACGGATTGCTCGTGCCGTGTGCAAAGACCTCGAACGTATGGCGAGTAGGATGGTATCGCCAGATAGCTGCATTGACGCCTTGCCGGTCTTTGTCCGCGGTCCCTGGTTTGCCCACACGAGAATGGGTAAACACTCCATGGCAACCATAAAGCCAACCATCCGGCCCCCAAATAAAAGTGTTCAATGTTTCGTGCGTATCTTGGTATCCCCAACCATCTAATCGAATCTGCGGTGGGCCATCCGCCGCATCATCACCGTTGAGATCAGGAATAAAGAGCAGATACGGGGCAGCCCCAACCCAGACGCCTCCAAAGCCAACCTCCATACCGCTGACCAAATTCAAGCCTTCGGCAAAGACCTTGCGTTTGTCGAGCGTTCCGTTGCCATCCGTGTCTTCGAAGATGAGAATGCGGTCGCGGCCTTTCCCTTCGCCTGCTCGTCTAGGATATTCATATGCCTCGGCAATCCAGACACGCCCGCGATCATCGATTGCCATGGCAATAGGTTGCTTTACGTCGGGCTCCGCGGCCCCTACCATCACTTGAAAACCTTCGGGCAATTTCATTGCCTTGGCTGCTTGGTCAGCACTCAGTCCTTCAAAGGGATACTCGTCTATGACCACGGGGGTCTCAGTCTTAGAAATAGGGCCTGGTTGGCTCGCATGCAGTTGAAATCCATCGAAATTCAAATGCCCCCAGCCTCCCTTTCCTTCGTCGACTAGACGAACAGCTAGCTCTTTATTCTGATGCTTGGTTAAGTCCACAACGACCTGATGCATGTTCTCTGTCACTCGACCTGAGGAACGATGAAGGACTTTGTCGCTCTGCAAGTCGATAAGCTCCACGCGAATCGCATTGTCGTTACCGCCACCGACTAAATACGAGGCGTAAGGCTTGTCGACCACGAATGGGGCCGAAGTAAGGATGCCGGTCGCTTTGTCCCCTGACTTTTCAAACGTGCCAATCCAGTATTCGCCTTGATGCTCACTCCTCATGTCCTTGCGACGTGCTGCAACCGTATCCCCTCGAATAGGTTGACCAACAAATGCATCTCCCGTCGCAGTCCAATCTTCGAGCGACCCTTTTTCGAAGTCCAGGTTGAGTACTTTCCCGCTCTTGGATTTCGGTGACTCTCCTTTCGCAACTCCAAGCTGCACAGTATCCAGGCCGACCATATAGCCTGGGATAGCAGCCGCATTTTTTCCGACAATTTCAAACGTCAATTTGTGCATGCCAGACTTGATCTCGCTTTGACCGATGCGTACGACCCCGGTTGAAACGACATTAGGAGTATTGAAGCAATCGATCGGCTCCCCCAGCTTCACGCCGTCGAGGCTTACCTGAACGATGCCATAGTCCCTAGCTTTGGTGAAGGCCATGAGCACATCGAATGTACCAGCGGCTTCTACGGAAAGTTCCAAATCGAGCTTGGAACCGATCTTGCCTCCCGTCCACCAGAGTTGTGAATCGTTGCTCCAACGATCTGCGGCGAAGCCCCCCATTCCCTGCTCACTCGCGGAGCCGTCCGAGACCGCGAGGACTTTAAACTTTTCCCCTTCGAAGATAAGGGCACGATCGCTTGAGACAGGCTTGACGATTTGACGAACGGGCTGAGCTGCCTGCCATGCCTCTTCTG
>JBBRJI010000551.1:0-4611 GCA_038219625.1 Pirellulales bacterium
GAGCGCGGGAGTATCAGTGTTCAGAAAAGACCTGATCGTCCACACGGTATTCACCCGAGAACCGCAGGGACTCGAAAGCATTCCGAATCGGAGGATGGGGCATTCCTGAGAGCTTCGTCCCGTGACAGAGAAGGTCCGCACACGTCGGGTGCAAGAACATTTTGAAGATCGAAGGCGTGGACCATAGGCTCCACGTCTTCTGTGTTGACTTCTGAAAGTTGCTCAACGAGACCAACGATTTTGCCCAACTTGTCCGTTAGCTCCACCACTTCGGTAGGAGTAAGGGAAAGCCTGGCAAGATTCCCAATCCGAATCACATCTTCGGCAGATAAAGCCATCGACGGACCTCGGTGGAGTTACTTTGGCAAAGCAAAAGGTTTGGCTCGAACGGCCTTGCGGATTCGGCCGCTGCGAATGCACTGAGTGCAGACGCGAATGGTTCTTACTTCGCCATTTGGAAGAGAAACCTTGCAATTTTGAAGATTTGGAGTGAACCTTCGCTTGGTGATACCAGTAACCTTCGTACCCACACCGCCCAAGTATTTAGCCTTACCACGAATCTCTACTTGATTCCCGACAGACGCTATTTTTTGACAAACTTCGCAACACTTGGACATGATTAACCACCGACGAATCGAACCTTAAAGTACTGACTTTTGTCCCTCAATGGGGATCGAAGTATAGCCTTCCATCGGAGAGTCGCAACATCAAAACAGATCTCTGCAGCCCCGATTGATGAAAAATCACTGGGAAATTACACTTAGTACCGACAGATGTTGGCCAACCATCCTCCAAAACTCCTCATTCCTCGCGGATCTCCTGCAAGATGACAGTTCAGAAGTTCACGCGAGAATTAGCCAGTGTCATCGAGTCGGCGGGCAAATTGGCCTGTGCGGTCAAAGCCGACGCTATTTTGGTGCTCCTCGACAGCGCGACCGATTGGGAACGCCTTCGCGAACTGGTTCCACCGGAAATAAAACGAATTTTGGTGGCGGCGGATCGGGTGGAGGATCTGGCGGACGCGGACAAATTTGGCCTCATTCCACTGGTGCTAAACAAAGAGGATTCTCCACTTTTGGAGCGATTGCAGCACGCGCTGCTGGAAGCAGTGGCGGATGAACTGCTGGCCAACCACTGCGACGTCATCGCCGTTTACTGCGGATTTGAAGTCAATCGCATCGATTCGATTTCGATCATCCGGCTCGACGAGCGAATGCGACGCTTCACCAGCCGCGATCTACAACGGCTGGAAAGCTCCGTGCCACTCAACAATCTAAAAATCGTAATCGACCTTGCGGTCCAAATCGGCAGGGAGGGTCGCGAAGGGAAAAAGGTCGGAACCATGTTCGTGGTGGGCGATACCCGCAAAGTCTTGCAGCATTGCAAAGATAGCGGCTTTGACCCGCTCAAAGGCTACAGTCGAAAAAACCGAAATCTCCATGACCCTCGCGTTCGAGAAGACATCAAAGAAATTGCACAAATGGACGGTGCCTTTGTCGTTTCGCCAGATGCCGTGGCCGAACGTTCGCGGCAAATCATCGAGATGTTGCACGAGAACTTACAATTGTCCAAAGGGCTTGGGTCGCGACACTGGGCAGCGGCCGCGATCACCCAACGCACCAAAGCCATCGCGATCGTAGTTAGCCAATCGAGCAGCACGGTCCGTGTCTTTCAAAACGGAGCGTTGGTGCTTCGCATCGAGCCAATGGAACAAGCGGTCAAGTGGCAAGAGTTCAATTACGAACCGCCCCCGAATGAAGCTGCGGACTGACCATGACGAAACCATTGGTGGCTGTTGTGACAGGAGCATCAAGCGGAATCGGACAGGCGATCGCGATCGAATTCGCACGCCGCGGAGCAAGCCTCATTTTGAACTGTCGGCAGAATCTTCAAGGGTTCCAAGCGACCATTGAGCGAATCCTTGATCTACCAGGCCCCAAACAGGATTTGCTCGGCGTTGTATCCAACATCGATGATGCGGATTCCAATCTAGCGTTCGTTGAAGCTGCATTTGAACGCCACGGACGGGTGGATGTGTGGGTCCATGCCGCCGGCGCTGACGTCTTAACAGGCGTGGCACGTGATCTCTCCTTTTCGGAAAAGCTGGCCATACTCTGGGCGACCGATGTGCAAGGGACATTTGTTCTCAGCCGGATGGTGGCCGCCAAGATGATGGCTCAGACCAAAATCGAAGATCGTTTGCCATCGATGGTTCATATCGGATGGGATCAAGCGGAACAAGGTATGGAGGGAGATAGTGGCCAGTTTTTTTCCGCCACCAAAGCAGCGATCGCCGCGTTCTCCAAAAGCCTTGCAAAAAGTGTTGCTCCTCACGTTCGCGTGAATTGCATTGCCCCTGGTTGGATTCAAACGGAGTGGGGGCAGCAAGCCTCTTCGGCTTGGCAACAACGAGCCATAGGCGAATCGATGCTAGGCAGATGGGGAACACCCCAGGATATCGCTAGCGTCGTGGCTGCAATCAGTTTCGGCGACGGAGCCTTCCTCAACGGCCAGACCATTGCTGTCAACGGCGGCTGGCAAGGTTGCCAAAGAAACGCATAGTCGCAGGCGGCCTGCCAAGCGCGATGACAGGAGAAAGAACAGATGCCGAGTCCGCCCGACGCAGTTCTGCTTCCATCGGGTTTCACTCATTGGTATCCACACAATTCGCTCTTCCGAACGACGTTTCCCCGCGAGTGACTCCCGCTGGCTTGGAGGTCGTACAGAGTGGCCCTTAGAAGTGCAGACCTTGTTTTCTCAGGGCCGTTCCAACTGAAAAAGATCCTGAGTTCGACACCAGAATTCGCCACCCAGCCTAGCGATTGCCTTCAATTTGCGAGGATCGGGAAGTCCCTTTGGGTCAAGAACTTCGTCGTTGATGTGCATCGTAACAATCTCACCAATAATCAAATTAGCCGAGATTGCTCCATGTCCAACAGGAATGATTTGAAGCACTTTGCATTCCAAAGCAAAGGGAGCCTCAGCGAGTCGTGGAGGTTTCACTCGGTCCGATTTCAAGGTTGATAGCCCGACCAATTCCACCTCACTCTCATCGGGCAAAAGGTTCTTGCTCGACATGTTAATTAGGTCGGCATGCTTTTCGGTCGACCCATTGATCACAAATTCACCGTTGGCCTCAATGTTGATCAAGGTGTCCTTTTTGCCGCCATCCCGTTTCAAAGTTGGTGAAAAGACGACGACCGGCGGATTCGCTCCAAATGCGTTGAAGAAACTGAACGGTGCTAAATTCACAACCCCCTGCGAGGTGATCGTCGTGACCCATGCAATCGGGCGTGGTGTAACCAACCCCACCAGCATTTGATAGACAGCCGCCACTTCCGTGTTAGAAACATCGATTCGCATGAATTAATCTAGCCAGGAAAATGGGTAGTTGGGATCGTCCAGTGAAACGGCGCCCGAGACCAAGTGCAGTGGACGAAATGTATCGAATGGTGGCGAACTCGTAAACGCCGTATTTGTCTTCAATGGCACGCGGCCCCAAAACACCGATGGCGCCGCGCTCGACTGCCAAGTTGTAGGCGTGGCGAACGTCGTCTACTTGCAATGCGATGTCGGACACTCCGTCTCCATGCAAAATCAGACGCGATGCATCTGGATGGCTTGCGCGCAGCGGAGACATGATGACAAACGTAATGCCACCTTGCTGCAAAACGTAACCCGCTTCATGCTTTACTTTGGTCTCCAAACCTGCGTAGGCAACGACGTCGAATCCATAGGCGTTCCGATAAAAGTAAGCGGATTGCCGAGCATTTCCTACAAAAAATCGAACGTGGTCGATTTTCCGCAATGGCATTTCATCCTGTGTTGACATCGATGCAAGTCTTTCGGATCAACCAACCAGTCGGAGACAATCATTCTATTGTAACAAGTCTCGCTACCGCTGTGGTTCATCCCAGCGGGGCGAGCCCAACGCCGTGAAGGATTTTATGCAACGAAATCGTTGGGTTACGTGGGGGCTCGTCCCCCCGCAACCCCGTTTTGGTGTACTAAGAGTGAGCAATTTCCCTATCTCCCGCTCCCTATAGCTTAGTCCGCCAAAGGCGGCCTAATCTATAGGGAGCGGATGTGTTATCGTTTCGTTCCGCGTACGTAGGACACCAAAACGGTGTCCGGTCGGGGCTAGCCCGAGCCGGACAATCAGACTCGAAAAGATCCTTCACGGCGTCGGGGCAAGCCCGAATGGAAGCCGTATCGCACTTCGACGAAAAAGTACTTGGCCGCTACCAATTCACAACATTTCCGTCGGCCTTCTGAAACAAATGGAGCAGAGTCGTCGGAGGAAGACTCAGTGGAAACTTCGTCACCGAACCATCCCCCAATGCACCTAGGAACGATGGCTTGTCCCCTGCGATTTCAGCCAGTCCTAAAGCCGGATTTGCCACGTCGAAACCATAGTCCTCCGGCGATGTCCATGGTTTGGCGAATTCTGCTTTGACCTCGACCAACCATATCGTGTTGCTAAATCCATCTTTGACGTCGCTAATTTTGACCGGCTTCGTGCCTCCAAAAATGGTATCGTCACCAACCGGAGCAAGAAAAGTGGTATAGCCTGGCTTAAGATCGCTGTAAGCTTCAAACCCAGAGGCAGAG
>JBBRJI010000552.1:0-4602 GCA_038219625.1 Pirellulales bacterium
ATACCTTGGCCACGACCAAACGCATGCGAAAGGGACTTCCGAAATGGTAAAGAACAAAGCAGCAGGCCCGGCAGGTGCGACCTACCCTAGGTCACTCTTGCCGAGAGTGACTTTGCAGGGTCGACACGGCTTAAAAATGCGTTACAGCGTTGCCCTCCCGGGTGGAAGGTGCTAAACCGGACACCCTCGGCGGGGAAGGCGTGGTTCCAAAAACCATGGGCGCACGCGGCTTCAGGCCGTGGGTGCTGACCTTCTGCTCTATAGTTATGGTAAGTATCCCCCGAGTAAACTTGGGGGCATTGGCATGCAGTCGGCATTACGCCTCATCATTACCTTGCGGTCTAAAAGTTAGGATAAATCCCAGCACTCCAAATTTCCGACCGACGGCCGGGGATGCTTTGAGACGGATTGCAGGTTACAATTGCTACCACTAACTGAGAAAAGACGGAAAACCTGATTCGGTTCCTCCCGCTCCTTCCATCCCCCCCTTCCTCCTACGAATGGAGTTTCTCCATGCCGTTTCGCGTTCAACACTTGCTCGCAACTGCCTTCGTCCTTTTCACTTCCGTCCTTGCATCAGGCACCGCCAATTCCGCTGATAATAACGCTAGTGAAGCAACGACCCCCAAACGGATCGTGTTCATCGCTGGCAAGCCCAGCCACAATTACGGCGCACACGAGCACTTTGCCGGCAGTCGCATCCTGGCCGAAGTGATTCAGAAAACAGACCCCAATGCGAAATGCGAAGTGATTCGAAACGGATGGCCTGAAGACGAAACGGTACTGGATAGCGCTGATGCAATTGTGATCTATTCGGACGGCGGCGGAGGTCATCCGGCCCTAGCTCATCTCGATCGACTCAAGAAACAAATGGATCGAGGTGCAGGTTTTGTGTGCTTACACTATGCCGTCGAAGTTCCAGCCGATCGAGGTGGTCCAGAATTCTTGGCTTGGCTCGGCGGATACTTTGAAGCCAATTGGTCGGTCAATCCACATTGGGATGGGAAATTCGACAACTTGCCCAAGCATCCTATCACCTCAGGTGTCAAACCGTTCCAGACTCGCGATGAATGGTATTTTCATATGCGCTTTCCTGAAGGTATGAAAGGCGTGACACCCATCCTTTCCGCCGTTCCGCCAGCAAGCACCATGGATCGACCGGATGGTGCTCATAGCGGAAACCCCACCGTTCGTAAGGAAGTTGCCCGTGGTGATCTGCAGCACGTAGCTTGGGCGACCGAACGACCTAATGGAGGACGTTCCTTCGGCTTTACCGGTGGCCATTTCCATTGGAATTGGGGACGAACCGAACCCACCAAACTCGTAGCCAACGCTATCCTTTGGTCCGCCCATTTGCCAGTCCCAGAGATGGGTGCGAATGTCGAACCCAAATCCGCAGAACAACTCAAAGCGGACCAAGACGAACCCGTTCCGAAAGATCTTAAATTAGACGAGATTACGAAGTCCTTCCAACTCATTTCAAGCAACACGACTCCATCTCCAATCGAACCAAAAACTGCGAGCAAAGGCAAACTGCTTTTCTCCTCAAAGACCGTCAACAACCAAACATCACGTCACCAAATCGATGTCGATATCGATGTGAGTGGTGTCAAGAAACTCTACCTTGTTGTCACCTCCGGTGCGGATGGCTTCGGATTCGATTGGGCCGATTGGGTTGAGCCAAAATTGATCGGCAAGCAAGGCGAAAAGTCGCTTCTGGATTTGGAATGGTTCGAGGCTTCCACCGACTACGGTAAAGTGGCCAAAAATGCCAATGTTGACGGTGGTCCATTGCAAGTTCGGGACACGCAGGTCAAGGGAATTGGAACACATGCCAACAGCGTTATCGGATTTAACCTACCTGAGGGTTTCGAACGATTTCAGGTGGGGTGTGCCCTCGATAACGGCGGCGTTGCGCGCTCCCCTGAAACGACTTCGGTCCGATTTCATATCGCCGCCGAAAGCGTTCCTGAAGGACTAAACAATTGGGGCAACGGTGCTGGGGGCAACGGTGCTGGGGGCAAAGGGGCTGGGGGCAAAGGGGCTGGGAACAACGCAACCGGGGACGACCGCAGCAGCGATAAAGCTGTCGCCGGATTGGTCGTTCCCAAAGGCCTTGAGGCTTCGCTCGCCGCGTCCGAACCGATGCTCAAAAGTCTAACCAATATCGATATTGACCATAAAGGTCGCATTTGGGCCTGTGAAGTGGTTAACTACCGCAAACACAAAAACGACCGCGCCGAAGGGGATCGCATCCTGATCTTAGAGGACACCAACCATGATGGTATCGTCGATACGTCGAAGGTTTTCTATCAAGGACGCGATATCGACTCGGCCCTCGGTCTGTGTGTTTTGGGCAATCGCGTTATCGTCAGCGCAGCCCCATACGTTTTTGAGTTTATCGACGAGAACGGAGACGACGTACCCGACTCCAAGCGAGCCATCCTGACCAAGACCGGCGATCCACAGCACGATCACTCGGTCCACTCATTCGTGTTTGGCCCTGATGGCAAGCTTTACTTCAACTACGGAAATACTGGGCACCGACTATGCGACACCAACGGAAACCCAATCAAGGACCGTTGGGGAAGAGAAATCAACGACTCGGGAAAGCCTTACCGGCAAGGGATGGTGTTTCGCTGCAACGAAGATCTCAGCGATATGGAAGTGGTCGGTCACAATTTCCGCAACAACTACGAAATCTCGGTCGATTCCTTTGGGACGCTATGGCAGTCCGATAACGACGATGACGGCAACCGCGCCACACGCATCAATTACGTGATGGAGTTTGGCAACTACGGTTACACCGATGAAGCGAACGGAGCGGGTTGGCAAGCCGAACGAACCAACTGGGAGCCGGAAATTCCAAGAAGGCACTGGCACCTCAATGATCCAGGCGTAGTGCCGAATGTTTTGATCACCGGTGCAGGCTCGCCGACGGGTATCACGGTATACGAAGGCAATCTATTGCCCGAGAAATTCCGCAATCAAGTGATTCACTGCGATGCTGGCCCCAACGTAGTTCGGTCCTACATTGCGAAGCCGGACGGCGCCGGTTACTCGGCTACGATCGAGGATATCGCAGTTGGCGAATATGATAAATGGTTCCGACCTGCGGACGTCTGTGTCGCACCGGACGGTTCGTTGTTCGTTTCCGATTGGTACGATCCAGGGGTCGGTGGTCACAATATGGTCGACATGGAACGTGGTCGATTGTTCCGAATCGCACCACCTGGCACAAAGTACAGCGTTCCCAAGTTCGACGTTACCACGGCCGCAGGCGCTGTCGAAGCGCTACGCAATCCATGCAACTCCGTTCGTTTCATGGCCTACCAAGCTCTCATCAAAATGAAGGGCAACGCCGCCAACGAACTCGGTAAGCTTGCGGCCGATGCCAACCCTCGCATGCGGGCTCGTGCTCTGTGGCTCCTCAGCAAGATCGGTGACGCAAAACAAGTGGTCCAGCAAGCGACCAAGGATAAGGATTCCGACGTTCGTATCGCAGGGATTCGAATGGCTCGTCAGGTTAAGCTGGCGACCAAGGACTTTGTGCCATCGATGTTGTCGGATTCCAGCATCGCCGTTCTCCGTGAATTGGCTGTTGCGCTTCGTGAAGACAAGTCGACTGTTATGCCAGAATATTGGGCAAAACTCGCCATGAAGTACGACGGCAACGATCGCTGGTATTTGGAAGCCTTGGGAATCGCAGCGATCGACCGTTGGGACGAATGCCTTGCCGCTTGGAAGAAAGCGAACGACGGCAACCTCGATACCAAAGCCAATCAGCACATCGTCTGGCGTGCCCGCGGAAGCATGGCAGCACAGATGCAAGCCGACCTTTTAAGAAACCCAAAGCTCGATGAAAAAGACATTGCAGCCATGTTTCGGGCTCTTGATTTGCAAGACGCGGAGGCACGCCAGAAAGCCCTTAAAGCTTTACTCGATCTGGCTGCGAGTCCCGGAAACGAGCAAACGAGGCGAGATAAAATCGTCGTCGAGGCATTGATGCGTTTGGACGGGATCGACATCAATGCCGATCCCAAGCTAATGCAAGCAGTACAACGCCATCTGGGGCAGCTCAAGAACGATCCGTCGCAACTGAAGATCATTCAAAAGTTGAAACTGGGTGGCATGGCAGATCGACTGGTCGATCTAGCCGCCATCTGGGGTGAGAATACGCAATCGGTGCAAGCTTTAGAGCTGGCGATCGAGCAAGGGGCCTTGCCCAGTCTAACAAAGTCGCTGATGGCAAAGGATCCCGACGAACGAACGTTGGCGTTGTCCAAAGTGTTGACCTTGAGCAATCGAAAACCTGTTCAGGATCTTCGCCGAACGTTGATTGACGACAACAGCGTATCGAAGGTCATCAAAGTCGATGCGGTGGTCGGACTGTCCAAGAGTAAGGGGTTTCATGGTCAGTTGATCGAACTGGCCAAGGCCAACAAATTGCCTAGCGAAGCCAAAATTCTCATCGGTGCCACGCTTCGAAACTCGGAAGACGAGGCCATCAAAAAGACCGCCACCGAATTGTTTCCACCTCTAAAGACTACGCAAAATCCTCTGCCTCCGATTGAGGTTTTGGTCAAGAAAAACGGCAATGCC